>JAYUOV010000313.1:0-7903 GCA_043760535.1 Chitinophagaceae bacterium | reverse complement strand
TTATTAATGTGTTCGGCACCACGGCTAAATTTAGTGTGAGCGATTCCGTTTTTTGTGGATCAGGTACCGTAGCATTTAGCGATTCCTCGGTAGCCACCGGCTCTATTACATATCGGTGGATTTTTGGCGATGGCAATACTTCAACCCAACAAAACCCAACCCATACTTACACCACACCCGGCAGGTACACCGTGCAGCAAATTGTAACCTCTGGCGCCTGCAGCGATACCATGACCAAAACTAGCGGCATCATTATTTACCCAAAACCAAGGGTATTTATTATAGGCGATTCTGTAGGCTGCCAGCCCTTTACCACCAGGTTTACTACACGCTTACTACAGCAGGATACTGCCACCATTACCTGGAACTGGAATTTTGACAATGGCCAAACCTCAACCCTGCAAAATCCGCCCCAACAGTTGTATAACAGCCCCGGAAATTTTATAGTAACGCTTAGAACTACCTCATCTAACGGCTGTATTTCAGATACCTCTAAGCTAATCATCGTTAATCCATTACCTGCTATTAGTGCCGGTAACGATACTACCGTTTGCGTAAATGTACCCGTAACTTTAAGAGCTTCCGGCGCCACCACCTACCGATGGCTACCACCCACAAGCAGTCAGCTAAGCTGTACCAATTGCCAAAATCCTATAGCCACACTTGCAAGCCCTTCGGAGTGGTATTATGTACAAGGCACTACACAGTTTGGCTGCCAGGCCATAGATTCGGTTCGTATTCAATATTTACCAGCATATACCGTAACGGCAGCACCGCTTTCCGACAGCCTTTGCCTTGGGCAAACGGTGCAGTTTAGAGCCACAGGTGCCCAATTATACCTATGGACACCGCCCACCGGCCTCAGCAACAATACCATTGCTAACCCAATAGCCGCACCTATGGTTAGCACCAATTACCAGCTTGTAGCCACCGACACTTTGGGTTGCCAAACATTTACCCGTACCATTTCCATAGCCGTTTTTACGTACCCAACCGTAAATGCAGGGCCGGATATTACCATTAGCGGCGGCGCATCCACAATGTTAAATGCCACCGCATCGGCCGATGCCATTTTGTACAACTGGACACCCGCATCGCAGCTTTCTTGTACCAACTGCCTTACACCCGTAGCTACGCCAAAGGCCACCACCACCTATATTATTACAGCTACCAACAGCGGCGTATGTTCTGTTAGCGATAGCGTTACGGTAACTGTTTTGTGTAATAATTCTAATGTATTTATTCCCAATACTTTTTCGCCCAACGGCGATGGTATGAACGATGTATTTTACCCACGGGGTACCGGCCTGTACAACATAAAATCCTTACGGGTATTTAGCCGCTGGGGCGAAATGGTTTTTGGTAAAACAAACATGGCGCCCAACGATATTTCGCAGGGCTGGAACGGGCAGTACAAAGGCACAAGAGCAGCTACAGATGTATATACTTACATTGCCGAAGTCTATTGCGAAAACAATACCCTCATTACCCTCAATGGTACTATCAATTTAATTTATTAGCAGTGCATACTTGTATAGAAATATTGCAAAAAACAAGAACAGAATTGGGCGAAACCCCGCCAAAAAACCGGGCGGGGTCGGGCTTTTCACTACAATTTTTTTTGGCCAAAAAACCGGGCCAAAAAAAGATTTTCGCTGCAATCCCTTTCGCATCTCCGGCACTTTTAAGCCTAAAAACCAGCCTTGCCCTCCGCAATATTACCCTTGCCTTTTTCTTACTTTTCGCTTGCCAAACAGTAGCCGCACAAGATGTTCATTTCTCCCAGTTTTTCGAAGCACCAATGCTACGTAACCCAGCACTGGCAGGCATCTTTGCTGGCGATATGCGTTTTCAGGCGGTGTACAGGCACCAATGGGCATCGGTAGCCGTGCCATACAAAACAGGATCGTTTAATATGGATTATAAAATGCCGGTGGGCAATGCCAGCGATTTTTTAACCATCGGTGGGCAAGTGGTGTACGATAAAGCCGGAAGCAGTAATTTTAAAACCACTCAGATATTGCCAGCCATTAACTACCACAAATCGCTTAGTGGCAATAAGAACCAATACCTCTCACTTGGGTTTATGGGCGGCTATGTGCAACGAAGTATCGATCCGGCCAAAGTAACCACCGACAACCAGTTTAATGGAGGCGGATTTAATCCCGCCATTGCTACCGGCGAAACGATGATTAATTACAGCCTTGGCTATTGGGATGGTAGTGTTGGTATGAGCTTTAATACAGGTTTTGGCAGCGATGAAAATGAAAACAACAACTTGTTTTTAGGCATTGCCTACCATCATTTTAACCGGCCTAAAAATTCGTTTTACCGCAACCCAAATACCGAACTTAATGCCAAATGGGTGTACTCTTTAGGTCTGCGTTTTGCTATGGACGACCGCAGCAATTTTACCATACATGCAGACTATAACAAACAGGGTAGCTACGTAGAAATAATAGGCGGCGCCATGTATAGCCTGGCTTTAGACGACCGGCTGGAAACAGCTCAATACAAGCTTGGGTTCGGCGGTTTTATACGCTGGAAGGATGCCATTATACCGGTTATAAAACTGGATTATAAAACCATGGCTGTAGCCTTTAGTTACGATGTAAATACCAGCCAGCTAAAATCTGCCAGCCAAGGCCGTGGTGGTTTTGAAATTTCTATTACCCAAACTTCTTTTTTCGACAGGGAGAATAGTACAAAGAATGCGGTGATGTGTCCGAGGTTTTAATGATCGCAGTCTTCTTTATGTGCATGATTATGCCCACGGCAAAGGCGGTAATTGAGGTAATGAGCCGTTAATAAAAGCACAACAGCTACAATTAAAAGTGGAATTTCTAAGCTATGTAAGGCTTCTTTTACCACTAAAAAAGCAAAGCCACTGGCAAAAATAATTATGGGATACAACCGGTGGTGGTGCTTGCGATAGCCATGCGACAGGGCAATAACACCAATGGCAAACGCAAGGCCTATCATACCAAATTCAAAAGCTTTACTGCTAATAATATCAATACCTAAAAAAGGCAAGCTGGTAAAAATAAGGGGCAGTACAGCACAATGTATAGCACAAGCCAAAGAAGCAGTTACGCCTAAAGCATCCCAATTTATCTTTCCAAACATTTTGTAAAAATAATGCAGTGCAACTTTGTTGCAAAATGTTTGTTGAAAAAGGAACAAAGAGTTAGTTAACAATTGGCAGTTAGCAGTTATATGGGTCTGTAACTTTTTTTGCTCTTAAATATCATTTACAAAACAGAAAAAGGTTTTCCATTTTAAGAAAAATCCAACACCCAAATATTAGCCCCAACTATATAAAATTGGCTAAGCGATAACTGGCTAACTGGCAACCTTCTTCTAGTTGTTGAAAACATTTCTTACTCACAGCTCCTTTCAACCAAATACCTTTGCAATGAATATGAAAAAAAGAACAAAGCTTGTAATTTACCTAGGATTTTTTGCATTGCTGCTAGTAGCGTTTTGGTGGTTTCTGTTTAGAGGAACCGATAACTGGAAAAGCAAACTACCCACCATTAGCTATGTGCAGCCTTTTAGTTTTACAAACCAAAATGGCGATACCATAACCGAAACACTAACTAGCGGTAAAGTGTACGTAGCCAATTATTTTTTTGCCACTTGCCAAGGTATTTGCCCTGTAATGAATGGGCATGTAAAGCAAGTATATGATGCCTACAAAGGCAACCCGGAAGTGCTTTTTATAAGCCATACCTGCCAGCCCGAAAACGATAGCTTGCCGGTATTGCAGCTTTACAAAGACAGTATTGGCGGCGATGGAAAGCAATGGCAGTTTGTAACCGGCAACAAACTAGACTTGTACAAAATGGCCCGTGAAAGCTACCATATAGACGACCCCAAAAACAATGTGGGCAAAATAGAAGACCAGTTTTTACACTCACAATTTTTAGCTTTAATAGACCGTAGCGGAAAAGTAAGAGGCATATACGATGGGCTAAAACAGACAGAAGTAAACAAGCTAAAAGAAGACATTGCCGACCTGGTAAAAGAAAAAGCAAGTGCGGTTTTTGTAAACGGAATTTTTAGTAATAACCCACAGTAGTATCCGCCACTAAGACCCTAATACAGAAAGGTTCACAAAGAAATGTGTACCATTTGTGTTTCTTTGTCCCTTTGTTCTTTGTGGCAAATTATTTTAAATATGGAAGCTATATACGATATTTTAAAGCGTAACGGCCTGAGTGTAACGGACAGCCGTAAAAAAATTCTTGGGCTTTTTATTAATCATGTAGGCTCTCTTAACCATGGTGTTATAGAAAAGTCTATGGGTAACGAGATGGATAGAGTAACCATTTACCGCACCTTACAAATTTTTGTGGATAAGGGGTTAATACACACCATACCTACTAAAGACAATTCTATTAGTTATGCCCTTTGCAAAGACCACTGCGAAGCCGGCCACCACCACGATAACCATGTACATTTTATATGCATCACCTGCAACACCACCACCTGCATGGACGATGTAACCATACCCGAAGTGAAGCTACCAAAGGGTTTTAAGCCACACCATGCCGAAATGGTGGTGAGTGGGGTTTGTAAAGACTGTGGATGATTGCCAAATTACTATTTACGATTTCGGATTTACGGTTTACATCGTTTTGATAGCATTGTTCAATCAATAAATTTCATTCGGGGAAAATACAGGTCTCTCCAATTGTAGATTTTCAGCAATTCAAAAAAAGTTTCTTCCTCCAGTTCTTTTACCTGGCCGCTGGCTAAATCGCCGAGCCATATATCTTCTATCCCAAGCCTTATTAATCGTTTACAATGATGGCCTGTGGCTGCTACCATTTTTCGTATCTGGTGAAATTTTCCTTCGGTTAAAGTAAGTTCCAGCCAGCTTTGTGGCAGGTGGCTGCCCAATTCGTGTATGGAAACGGGTAAGGTTTCGGGCCTCGGCACCAGCTTCACCCTACAGGGAGATGTACAAAAGATGCCACCATCTTTCAGGCCTATCGGAACGCCGTTTCGTATCATCGTCAGCCGTTCTTCGTTCACTTCTTTTTCCACCTGCACCAGGTAAGTTCGTTTGTGCGGCGTATCACTTTCGAACAGTAGTTTGGTTACACTTTTATTGGTGGTAAGTATCAGCAGGCCTTCGCTTGTTTTATCCAGCCGGCCTACAGCATGGATGCCTTCGGGAAAGGGGAAATCCAAATCTCCCAACAGCCATTCTTTTTGGTTGCTTACAAACTGCGACACCATTTTATAAGGCTTGTTAATGATAAAATACTTGTGGGCAGATGGGTACATAAATTCAAGGTAATTTTTAGAAATTGATTTATAAACCTCGGTTCTTGATAAGCAACCTCGTTTTTATAGTACAAAATGCCGCCCCGCTAGGGCTAAGAAGACGAATGTATTTTTTGTACCAAAATATCGCTCCTTTGTAGCCGATGGTAAGCATCGGAGATGCGATATTTTGGAAGAAAAACAGATGTTGCAATAGCCGCATCGGGGCGGCATGTTAAGTAAATTTCATCCCGAACGCAGCTTTTAAAAATAATTGTAAAAGCGATATTCGCTATTACTCAGCATACCTGTAACCCACGCCCCGCACCGAATGAAAGAATTTGGGATGCCGGCTATCCACCTCAAAATATTTGCGAAAGTTGAGGATGAAATTATCGATGGTTCTGGTAGTTGGGTACACATTGTAACCCCAAACCGTTTGGAGAATTTTTTCCCGGGTTACTACTTCGTTTTTATGTTCAAATAGCAGCTTTAGCAGCATGGCTTCTTTTTTACTGAGGTCTATTTTTTGGCCGTTGGCCAAAATGGCACCTTGTGCTTTAAAATCTACTGTATGTCCGCCGAAAGCATAGGTGTCGCCGATGTAGCTTACATCCTGGATTTTTTTGTTTTTGATTATCAGTTTATCTACCCGAAGCAATAATTCTTCCAGGTTAAAGGGTTTTGTCATGTAGTCGTCGGCTCCTTTTTTAAGGCCGAGTATTTTATCGCTGCTGGTATTTCGGGCACTCAGCATCAGTACCGGCACTTCCACATTGCTAACCCTGATGCTTTCCATTACGCTGATGCCGTCCATTTCCGGCAACATAATATCCAGGATAATGAGGTCAAAATATTCAGCACGGAAAGCCTTCATGGCCGCAATGCCGTCGTAGGCCGAGGTTACTTCATACCCTTCTAGCTCCAGGTTTAGCTTTAGCGTTTCATGAAGGTTCTCTTCATCTTCTACCAGTAATATGGAACTTTTTTGGCTCATGTTGTATTAGGTAATTGGTCTTTAGGTCAATGGTCATTGGCCATTGGAGGTCAGTTTTAAAATAGTCATTTTTACG
Organism: Chitinophagaceae bacterium; assembly: GCA_043760535.1. Lineage (GTDB taxonomy): Bacteria > Bacteroidota > Bacteroidia > Chitinophagales > Chitinophagaceae > JAZKFT01. The sequence goes on along the minus strand of JAYUOV010000313.1, from coordinate 1,556 downwards.
CACAAACTTAGTTCGGTCTAATATTTTATCTATTAACGCCAATGACCTTTACTGGCCAACCATTTTAAACGTTGCTGTAAAAATACTTCCTGTTGGTTGGTTATCGGCAACTGTTATATTGCCGTTGTGATCGGCCATTATTTTTTTACATAAATAAAGACCCAGTCCAGTGCCTTTAGATGTTCGGGTATGCTCATCGCCGATGCGGTAAAATTTGCCAAATATTTTTTGCTTTTCTTCTACCGGAATACCCTGGCCACCGTCTTTTACTTGTAATAATACTTTACCCTGCTGTTGCAGCACAATTACCGTTACCGGTTTTTCTTTGGGTGAATATTTAAGGGCATTTTCCAGCAGGTTATTTACCAGCAATTGTAATAATAACTGGTCGCCTAATACAGCCGTTTCTTCGGCAGTAGTAAAATTTATTTGCCGGCTGGCAAACCGCCGCCGAAACTGCTGTACACAATCGGCCGCCAAAGTGCCAAGCTCCAGTTCTTCTTTAGCAAAACGGTTTACGCCACTTTCCAGTTGCGAGGTAAGCAAAATGTTATTACACAGGTCGTTCAGGCGTTCGGCTTCCTGTAATGTGTTGCCTATAATTCGTTGCTGCTGGCTTTCGTCTAGTTTTCTTTTCTGTAAGGTTTCCAGGTTAAGGGTGGTAATGGCGATAGGCGTTTTAAGTTCGTGGGTAATGGCCATCATAAAGTTTTGCTGGTACTGTGCCAGTTTTAACTGCTTTCTAGTGGCCCTGAAAACGAATACCGCACCTACCATAATCAACAAGAAAAAAATGGCTCCTTCGCCTATGTACTGTGCCGTTTTACGCTTTTTTGCGTCTTGTATGTCCAGCACTTTTTGGTAATAGCCAGGGTCGTCGGCCTTTAATTCACTCATTCGTAAATAAGTCATGGCCAGGTTTTGATTGCTGAGGCTTATAAACCACCAAACCAATGCCGCTATAATATAAAGCAGCAGCACCCAGTAAACTATGGTAACAATGGTGAGCCTTTTTTTAATAGCGTTTTGCATGGAATAATTGTAAACGGGCTGTGAATCGTGATATCTGGTCATTTTGTTAATCGGTCATTTAGTTAGGTCTTGTCACCTTGCGCTTGTCGAAGGACCTCTTGCAAATCTTCATTGCCGATTGATTAGATGAGCTTCGACAGGCTGCTAATGACAACTGTATTAACAAAATGATTATCAATTATTTAAAAAGTATAAATTTTATAGTTTTACTTTTAAAAAAAGCCCCAAAGGGGCGGAAGAAATAGCCCAGGGCAACGCCCTGGGTTATGAAATATATAGGCAATCAAGCCCTGAAAGGGCGGAACAAAATAGTCGGCAAACAAAATTGCATTACATAATTGTTTCGCCCTTTCAGGGCTTACCGGCAATAGAACTGTCTAAAACCCGGGGCTGCACCCCGGGCTATTATGTTCCGCCCTTTCAGCTATACCGTTTAATTCCAAACATTCGGCAAACAATTTTATATGTTTGCTTCGGCAATTGGTGAACCCGTATATACTTCGCTAGAAGCTTGGGATGCCAAT
>JAYUOV010000312.1:0-24174 GCA_043760535.1 Chitinophagaceae bacterium | reverse complement strand
ATCCGTAAGGTTCACTAAATCTAACAATGCCATGGCATCTACATTTTCCTGATACAGGCCCGCAAACATTTCTATTAGCTCTAGTAACGAAAGGCCGGGATAAAACCCGCTTGTTTGCAATTGCACCCCAATTATTTTTTTTATAGCATTGGGCGATTTATCTAAATCTATACCATCAACCACTATTTTACCCGAAGTTTTTTGCCTAAGGGTTTCAATTATTTCTAGTGTGGTGCTTTTACCGGCACCGTTTGGGCCCAGCAATCCAAATATCTCACCTTCGTACACATTAAAACTGATGTTTTTAACGGCTTCAAATTCACCATAGTTCTTGGTGAGGTTGTTTACTGAAATGATGGTATTGGCCATGAGGATGCCGATTTTTTTTTGAGTGACGCAAATGTAAGGTTGATAAAACAGGATTGCATCAACAAAATCAGAAACGTGGTTCCAATTTTTAGAACCACTATCCCAATACGTTCATTAAAAAAAAGAACAACCGATGTTGTGCCATAAATAGTTGCAACATTAACGGCACTATAATTTTTCTTTCGAACCCTTTTAAAAAATAAATGTATATTTGTTTTTTGAAAAAAATAGTACTTATATCGTTATTGGCTGTGTATAGTATAGCCACAATGGGTGCCAATGTGCATTCCCATTTTTGCATGAATAAGTTTGTAAGCTGGAGTTTTTTTGAAGAAAAAGATACTACTTGCGGCAAGTGTGGCATGAAAGAAGAGGATAAAAGCGGCTGTTGCAAAGACGAACATCAGCACTATAAATTAGATACAGACCATCAAAAAAGTGATACTGCTTTAGTGCTCCATTTTAAGTGTTCGCCGCAAATTGCCTCCATTTTTGCACCTTATCTTTTTACAAACTACCTACACAATACCTTTTTACATCCTTCTTTACATGCACCGCCCGATATTCAAAAACAAAGGCTACATGTGCTCAATTGTGTTTTTCTGATTTAATTTATTGGCAGATTTTTTTAGAAGTTCCGTCGCCCTATGGCGTGGCGGTGTTCTGTGCTGTACTGCACCTACAAATTATTTTACTTAAAAACTACATTCATGAAAAGAATCATTTTAATGGCTTTTGCCACAATACTTTCTATTGCCAATAGCCAGGCACAAATTAAAAATGCCAAAACAAAAACCGTAAAAGTAAACGGCAACTGCGGCATGTGCGAAACCACTATCGAAAAAGCTGCCAACAAAAAGAACATCTCAAAAGCTAACTGGAACCAGGAAACAAAGATAGCAACCATTACTTTCGATAGTAAAAAAACAACCCTTACTGCGGTATTAAAAAACATTGCGGATGCGGGCTACGATAACGAACAGTTTACCGCACCTGATGATGTTTATAACAATCTTCATGGCTGTTGCCAATACGACAGGGAAACAAAAGCACCAACAGTAAACCCAACTGAATTGCATAAAGGCCATAACCATGCCACTGAGCAGCGTGTAGTTGCAAGCGACGCCATTCCCGCCGTAATGCAGACATCAAACCAGTTGACTGCTGTTTTTGAAAACTATTTTACCATAAAAAATGCTTTGGTAAAAACCGATGCTGTTATGGCTGCTACCGGCGCTAAAGCATTATTAATAGCAATGGCCGCTGTACAAATGGAAACGCTTAATACCACCGAACATACAGCCTGGATGAAAGCGATGTATGCATTAAAAACGAATACAGAAGACATTGCCGCAAATACAAATGCTGCCGCACAGCGGAAGCTATTTATGGCATTGTCATCCAATATGTACGATGTTATTAAGGCTTCTAAAACAGAATCACCCGTGTATTATCAATTTTGCCCAATGGCCAATGGCGGTAAAGGTGCCAATTGGCTGAGCAAAGAAAATGCTGTTAAAAATCCATATTACGGATCTATGATGCTAAGCTGTGGCAGAACTGTAGAAACCATCCAATAACATCCATTTTCAATTTTTTACAATGAAAAAAATATTCTTCTCATTTGCGCTGCTATTGTCAATATCAGCCGCAAATGCACAATTACAATTGGGTGATCAACTACCGGCTATAGAATTAAAAGACGTAAAAAATAAACCCGTTTTGCTTACTGCTTTTGCTGGCAAAGTATTGCTGATAGATTTTTGGGCATCCTGGTGTGGCCCTTGCAGAAAAGCTAACAAATTGCTGGTTCCGTTTTATAAAAAGTATAAAAATAAAAATTTTGAAGCCATCAGTATTTCGGTAGATACAGATAAAGCAAAATGGCTGCTGGCTGTACAAAAAGATAAACTGGTACACCAGCAACTGATAGACCCCAATGGCTTTGATGCTGCCTCAGCTACATTATTTGGTGTGGAAGCACTGCCCACAACCTATCTTTTTAATACAGCGGGTAACCTGGTAGCCATAGACCCTACCGAGAAACAAATTATTGACCAATTAAAAAAGAAATAACATGAAAAATATAACTTTATGTATAGCAGCCCTGATTTTACTGGCCACTGCTACCACCGTGCAAGCACAAATAACAAAAGCCGAATTAACGGCTACCGGCCTTACCTGTTCTATGTGTTCCAAAGCCACATACAAGCAACTGGCATCTATACCCGAAGTAGAAAAGGTAGAAACCGACCTAAACAAAACAGCTTTTGTACTATATTTTAAAGTAGGCAGTACGGTAAATGTAAACAGCCTTAAAAAAAAGGTAGAAGATGCCGGATTTTCTGTGGGCCAACTAATTGTAACCATGAAATTAAACAACCAGAAAGCCGAGAATAACGCTTCGTTTACACAAGAAAATATCAGTTACACTTTTATGAACAGTACGCCGAAATTCTTAACGGGTGACGTTAAAGTAAAAATTCTAAACAAAGGATTTGTTACCGAAAAAGAGTACAAGCAATTGATAAAGCTGGCAAAGCAATACCCAACTTATACTGCAGCATCCGCCAATACCTACCACATAAAAACCATGTAACATGAAAAAAATATTAATATTATTTGCTTTTGCCGGGTTTGGTGCAGAGGCACAGGAGTTTTTTGTATTTACCGAACCGGCCAGCAATATGCCTTCAAAATCGTTTAGCATAAGAGATATGAATGCTGTGATGTTTGAAAAAGATGGTAAAATAAATTACCACAATATGCCGGAATTAATGTGGGGCATTAATAAAAAATGGATGGTGCATCTGCAGGGCTTTATCAGTAACCGGGAGGAAGGCGGCCTAAAAACAGAGGGCGGTAGCCTATATGTTAAGTACCGCTTTTTAAGCAAAGACGATATACAAAGCCATTTTAGGATGGCTGCTTACGGACGTTACAGCCTTAACCGGGCCGATATACACCAGCAGGAAATAGAAACCATGGGCCACAATACAGGTTACGAACTTGGTGTAATAGCCACCCAACTGCTGCACAAAGTGGCTATCAGCAGTTCTGTTAGTTACGAAAGGGCATTGGATAATATGCCCGATTATAAATTCCCCACAACCGAAAGTAACAATGCTGTAAATTATACCCTATCTGTTGGCAAGCTCATTTTGCCTAGAACCTACACTAATTTTGGCCAAACCAATATGAATTTTATGGTAGAAATGCTGGGCCAGCGGCTTAACAGCAATGGCAAATCTTATTTGGATATTGCCCCCTCCGTACAGTTTATATTTAATAGCCAGACAAGAGTAGATTTTGGTTATAGGCAGCAGTTGTACTCCACCATGCAACGAACTGCACCTAATGGCTTTGTGCTAAAATTCGAGTACACATTTTTTAATGTTTTTAAATAGGTTGCCATCCGTTTGTGAAAACCGAATAGGTTACTGTTTTGTTTTGTTTAAAACTACAAATCCCTTTTTACTTTATGCAAAAAGGGATTTGTAGTAAAAATAGATTGGTGTTAATTACCCGGTTTCCCTTTAATATCTAACATAAAGCCAGGCGCTACATTAACCGTCGTGTTTGGCATCAGCCTCAGGCTGCGGCAACTTGCATTGGTATTAATCACAGGATAATTAGGCGTTGTTGCTTTTATGTAAACATCTGTGTATTGATCTGGCAAAATGCCACAACCCCAATTGGCTGTATTTTCCCATGCAGTACTTGCAGCACCGATCCAGGTTACGGCAAATTTCAGTTTGTATTCGGGGCTAAATGTAGTTACCGAATTGTTGGTAATGGCACACCTGTATATATAATCATACCACGTTGTTGGTGGTTTATTAAGCATTAAAGAATCGGTGTTACTGCTGCTGTAAACACCGCCGTTAGTTACGTTTACAAAGCCTGACCCATCATTTACCTGCCATTGGTAAGTATTCCCAATACCCTGTGCACCGGTATAAAACAATTTACTTAAACCCGGGCAAATAGAGCTACTATCCGGCCTGTAAACAGTGAAAGATTTGTACAGGTAATTATTAAAATGAAATTGTTCCGGCTGATTGTTATCCGGGTTCACATCCAGATATAAATTATAGTTACCTGTTAGTGTATCAGTATTTAGTTCAAAATAAATATGAGCCGAATCTCCCATGAGTATGGGTTTTAATTTGGGTAAAGAAATAATTTTTTCTTTACCCAAATTATCTGTCAGCTTCAACTTTAATGCTACGCTGTCGAATGCCGCATCGCTTATATTTTTAAATGCTACACCAAACTTGTATTTGCCCGAATGGGTAACAGAATCGTAAGAAGCACTGTCTGCACCTGCATAATACTGGTTCGGCGCTATAGCCCCTTCTGGCACAGGTAGGTAATTCAGCCTCCAGTAATCCAGCTGCCATGGCGATCCGTTTATAGAATCTTGATTATATAACTTCAGCTTTATATATGGATAAGTTACGGCATTTACGGAGGAAATATCAAAGTCCAGCTGTGTTTTATTTAGGTTAAACAATATCGTTTCTACGCCGCTGTTATTTACCCCAATTACAGAAAGCCTGATACTATCCGGAGAATTAATTGGCTCTACGGAACTGCCACGCCAATGCAACTGCTGCCATGCTTTGGCAGGGCCAAAATTAGGCGAACTAATATAACCTGCTGTATCAATAGTAGGGCAATCAACAGATTCTGTAATGCGGTCGAAAATGCCCTGAGAAAATTTAAATTTTGGAGTAAATCTGGCACTACTATTTTTACGGTAAACAAAAGACCATATTCTTGGTATGCCATTCATTGAATCCAGATCTTTTGCACCTTGATTGTACAAGGAATGATACAATGATTTATCCGTACCGTAACCTGCACCAATTATAGAAGTATCGGCCTTCCATACATTTGGGTACGATAGTGTGTAATTATCACCAACATTATCCAAAAAGAGCCTTACAGAAACATAATAACCATTGGGCACTACACTGTCCATAAAATACCGGGCATTTTTACGATCGGCGGGTGTGGTGTACTTAAATTCAAAATTATTTTGTCTGTTTTCAGCACATGTATTTAATACACTACCGTATAAACCACCCGGAGAATTTCTCCATGGTTTAAAAGTAATAGTATCGTACACAGCAAAAATTACAGATGAACCTACGCAAGCCGATACTACATCTAAATTACCATTAGTAGAAACACTAAAATGGCCATCTTCTACCCCACTTTCTGGATATTTGGAATGTGTGATGAACAGGTTATTGATTCGGTTTTTATAAGCCAGTTTCTTTGTAATTGAATCTAAAAAAATCCTTTCGTAACCAGATTTTAAGTGTTGGTATAAATGCGATTGATTAAACCCATTAGAGCCAGAAGGATTGAATAAAAAAGATGCAGTACGCCAGTTTACCGGGCTGCCCGCTACTATTGGTGCCAAACGCCAGAAATATACTTTACCATCGGTAAGGGTAATGGAAGGGTCAAATACTACCACACCGCCTGCACTTACCACATCCTGCGATGCAAGCATGGGGGAATTAAAAAGCTCCGTAGTGTCTGCCTGCATCCGGTAAGTACGAGAAGGCTCTAGTGGATCGGCGGTAGAGCCATAAAGTTGGAAATTATTTTTGGCTACAATGGAGTAGTTATATGGGTAAACGGGTCTTATTTCGTTACCAGAAATTTCAAATGACCTTGAAATGGTATTATTGGTTTCACTTAATTCATCACTCAAATTGTCGGGATCGATGGTTGCTATAACGTAGTTGGTTCCTTTTTCTTTATTGCCGATAATAGGCACATTTACAGTTATGCTTTCTGTGTGTCTAATGCCTTTAATCTTTACATTTTTTACAAGTTTTATAGAGCCATCAGGGTACTGCCTTTGTATCTTAACCCAAACAGAATCGTTGCTGGCACGGCCAATATTGTATGGAACGATGTTTACACTAAAACTATCATCTGCAGCAGCAATAAAAGCAGGTGTAAAGGCTATATTTTGTGATTCTATAGAATAATCGGGTTTTAAATATGGGAATAATTTCAAGGAAGGATCACCATTAATAGTCGTTTCTTCCAGTGTTAGCCGGGTATGGAAATCGCCATTATAAATAGCCCATGTAGCTTCTATTGCCTTTTGCTGTATTTCTCCTAACGATTTTCCAAACCTACTTTTACTGGCGGCATTGTACCATTCTTTGGTAAGATAATCTAGTGTATTTAGTACACCAAAATGTGTACTTGCTATAAATGCTATAGAACCTCTTGAAGGTGCCAACATAAACTTCTCTGAAATGGTAAGGCTGTTATTGATAATACGGTTATTATCGTAACTAAAGAAATTACCAGCATTGCAACCGTTTACTACAAATACAGGGTATTTGCCATTTGTATTAGTGTAATCAGAAGGGTTATTAAGGTTAAAATCTAAACTGGTAGCCGATGAGTGGCCAAAATAAGTAAGCAAAGAGACACCGTTATTAAAGTACCCTGCTACCTCTGCAGTACTCTGAGTTAGGTTAGGGTTGTTAGCTTTAATGTAAGAATGAACAGAGGCACCAATCAATGTATCCTCAATAATGTTTTTATAATTTTGCATCAATGGCGAAATGAGTGAGCCGGTGGCAGCATCGCTTGCCCCAATCAGGTGCAATACGTCTTTGGTATAGTCTTTACCAGCCTGGGTTTGCACATTATCCGTTTGTTTTATTTCAAACTCTTTTACCTTATCTAGGTATATTTTAAGCTCATTATTGCTAACTACAGAAATGCGACCAATAGGCGTAAGCGGTATTGGGCTGTTTACACTAGCCGTACCAAACATGTTATCCGAAGCAGGATTGCCCCATGTAGGAACCTGATTGAGTATTTCTGCATTTGGCAGAGATTGGCTGGCATAAAAATCTTGATAATTTACTCCACGCCCAATAATAAAAGCAAATTTTGGCGGAGCCGAAAAATTAGCCCTTGAGTACCTGAGAAAATTAAAAATACTGATACTATGCTTTCTAATGCCATAAGCAAACTGATCGGCTATTTCGTCTATATCAAAAATTTTAGCATTGTAACCACCACCAAGTACCGAGTTACGGTAAGCCCTGTAAGCTTCTACCTGATTATTACTGCCAGAATTCAAAACCTTATTGGCAATAATTATAAAATCAGCCTGATTTGGGGCTGCCGCAAAATTTATGAAATTTCTTGTGGTAAATGCTAATGGCGTAGCAACATTTGCAGCAGCATCACTTATAAGAATGCAATTGGTAACAGAGAAAGTAGGCAACATCTGAACCTTTATAAGTGCTCCATCCCTATAGCATACATACCTTTTTTTGCTGGTAACATCGTACAATATAGGATTGGCCCCGGCGCTGTTAAAATTAGATATAACAAGATAAGCTCCTGCAGCATTAGCCGGAAGTCTAAAAGAAAAATTAGCAGTATTGGCAAAGTCAAAAAGCCTTGGATAAACAAGACTATACTTTGCCAAGCCTATTTTACCAAAATCTGATGCATTTGAACTGGCAAATTTTATTGTAGTTGCATCACCCGAAACCCTCGACATAGGAATATTGGTAACCGAAACAGAGAAATTATCAAAGGAATTATTAAAGATCTGCCTTATTGATGAATCATTTAGCGAAAAAGTTATGTTTCTGTTAGAAATAAACCTACCGCTTCCGGCAGTTGTAAAGGTCATACCCGGCCCATCCATATATGCTTTTAAGCCAGTTATCGGTATAGAAAATGTATTAAACCTTCCAGATTGAAAACTTTCACCTTTATCAAAGGCTGATGAACGTATATATTCATTTTGAATGTAAGAGGCATAACCACCCCAAATAACACCACCTGGGCCGCCCCATACATTAAAAAAATCGTACAGGCAGTAAGGCTGTTCGGCGCCATGGGCTGTGGTATCGTTTATTACAGAAATTATTCTGGAATTACTACCTGGAGCTACGGTAAGAAAATATGCGGCAGTATCGGTAAATAGGCTCTTGTCTGTGGCACACTGAAAAGAGCTACTTAGAAAAAGGTCTGTATCAGGCTTCCCGTCGTTTTGAGTTCCCCAAAATTCCAGATAATCACTACCGCCCAAAGGCCCAGAACTTACCGTAGAAAACATAGGCACTTCGGCACCGTTACGCCACAATTTAAAATCTGAGGCATTATTACTGCCAATGCCTAGTGCATTTAGCTGGCTCTGTGTAATGCGGTACAAACCATTGTTTACCACATTAAACTTGTAATAAGTTTTCGAATAGTCAATCCATTCGTTTCGGTACAATTGAGAAAAGAGTACAACACAACAATTAAGCAGGATGAAACTGCATAGAAATTTTTTCATAAACAAGATAATTTTCTATAAAAATAAATTTGTAACACTTTTAGTTTGGTAAAATAATGACTTATTCCTGCTACCAATAAAAATGCTAAACAAAGTTAACCTGGTATAGAGAGAATAGTTCAGCTTAAAGATGCTTAGCGACCTAAATACTTCCCGTTTTCAAAAATCTGTGTTCCCCTATTTTTGCGGCAAATTATTAGAACATGAGCCTGATAGCCGAATTGCAATGGCGTGGTATGGTGCAAGACATAATGCCCGGAACAGAAGAACAACTGAATAAAGAAATGACCACAGGTTATGTGGGTTTTGACCCTACGGCCGACAGCCTACATATTGGCAGCCTTGTACCTATTTTACTATTGGTGCATTTACAAAAAGCTGGCCACAAGCCTATAGCACTAGTAGGCGGTGCTACAGGTATGGTAGGCGACCCAAGCGGAAAAAGCGAAGAGCGGAATTTATTGAGCGAAGATGTGCTAGCACACAATATTGCTGGTGTAAAAGCACAGTTGCAAATGTTCCTAGATTTTGACCAAGCCAAACCCAATGCCGCCGAAATGGCCAATAACTACGATTGGTTTAAAAACTTTTCTTTCCTGGATTTTATACGGGATGTGGGTAAGCACATTACCGTTAACTACATGATGAGTAAGGAAAGTGTAAAGAAAAGACTCAATAGCGATGTGGGCATGAGCTTTACCGAATTTACCTATCAGCTGGTGCAGGGCTACGATTTTTACTGGCTGTATAAAAATAAAAATACCAAACTGCAAATGGGCGGCAGCGACCAATGGGGCAATATTGTAACTGGCACCGAACTGGTTCGCCGCAAGGCCGGTGGCGAAGCTTTTGCATTTACCTGCCCGTTAATAAAAAAAGCCGATGGTGGTAAATTTGGTAAAACAGAAAAAGGCAACATCTGGCTGGATGCCAATAAAACTACGCCGTTTCAATTTTACCAGTTTTGGTTAAATGCTAGCGATGAAGATGCCATTAAGTGGATCAAAATTTTTACGATGCTGGATGAGCCAACGGTAATGGATTTAATTGCGAAGCAGGAAGAAAACCCTGCTGCCAGGCTATTACAAAAAACATTGGCCAAAGAAGTAACGCTTTTTGTACATGGTGAACAGGCATACAATAAAGCCATAGAAACAACCGAAAAGCTATTTGCCAATACTACAGCACCTGCCGAAAGCCTGAGTATAGAAGATTTGGAAAGTATTGAAGGCATTGTAACCTGCGAACTGCCATTAACAAGCCTGGAAGCCGGATTAGATGTGATTACGCTTGTAAGCGACACCATTATTTTCCCAAGCCGTGGCGAAGCAAAAAAAATGATTCAGAATGGTGGATTGAGCATAAACCGAAATAAAGTAACAGATATGAATGCTGAAATTACGGCAGCACAATTATTGCACGGCACGTACTTACTGGTACAGCGGGGTAAGAAAAATTATTTTCTGGTATCGTTTAATTAAACCCTTGAGAAAAGGCTAAATCGTTAAAAGATGTAATTAGGTAATTGGTTCAATAAATTAGTAACCAATGGATTATTGACCCAATGGTTACTAATAATTATAAGGCTTTGATAGAATTACTTTTTACACATCGCCTACAAAACCAAGAACACTTTCTTTGTCATTGGTATGTTTTGCATTAATATTAAGGTACAGAACTTGTTCTATTTCCGATGCTTGTTTTACCATTAAAATAGCTATACCCGCTGCTGCTATTCGTAATACATTCGACACTATTTGGATCCAAGAAGCGGCAATTAAATCATCAATACTAGTTTCTTCACCGCCTCCAAACCGGGAGGCAATATTAGAGCCAATATTGCTGATAATAAATCCGGCCCACCAAATACCCACAATTTTGCTAGAACGATTGCCTATAAACCGGGGTACAGCATGCTGGGTTTTCTCCCATATTTCTACCATTATTTTATAGGGCCTAACCAGATTTAAAAATGGTACAAACCACGCCCCTGCTGCCCAGCCTTCGCTAAAACTTGTAAACTGCCCGGCCTGCTGCAGATTATAATAGGCACGCCTGAACCACGTAATAAAACAGATGGCATTTGCAATAAGTAATACTATCAATGTATAAATAATTGAAATCTGCCGCATATCATTTGCCCTTAACGCTTCTAGGTTAAGATTATTAACATCCAAATTTTTAAGCATGTTTATTTGTAACCAAAGAGAAACGGAAGAACCAAAGTAACCAGCAATTAGAGCGTAAAAAAGAATCATTACAATTTTGGCTCTTTGTAAATTATGCGATAAAGGATTTACCATGATGTGATTTTAGAAACAAACATTGAGTGAGCAAACATTTACAAAAAATGAATAAAACGAAACTATCTTTTACCAAATTACCGATGTAAAAACAACTACTGGCTGCTGAATATTTTTAACCCAATGCATAATCTACGGCTGCCACAGAGTGGATGTATCCGGTATCGAACAACGGTACGGTGCAATCATTTTCTCGTAATAAAATGGGTATTTCAGTACAGCCTAAAATAATCCCTTCGGCTCCCTGTTGTACCATCTCCTGTATAATTTGCAGAAACCTACTTTTCGTTTCGGGTAAAAATTTACCAAAGCTCATTTCTTCGTAAATGGCATTGTTAATAAAAGCCCGGTCTTTATCGCTGGGTATAATCGTAGCAATGTCTTGTGCAGATAATTTTTCCTGATAAAAACCCATTTCCATGGTATAAACTGTACCTAGAAGAGCCACTTTTTGTAAACCTTTTTGGGCAATGGCTTTTGCTGTGGTTTCGGCAATATGAAGCAATGGAATATTAATGGATGCTGCTACTTCGTTGGCAATGTTATGCATGGTATTTGCGCCAAGCATCAGGCAATCGGCTCCAGCATTTTCTAGCACTTTTGCTATAGTACTCATCTGCATGCCTATAGCTTGCCAGTCTTGTTTAAAAGTGAGGGCTTTTATCTCGGCAAAATTTACAGAATGCATCAATATTTTAGCGGAGCTGCCACCACCGACTCTTTCGCTTACCAGCTCGTTAAGTGTACGGTAATAATCTATAGTAGAATGCCAGGTAAGACCACCAATAATGCCAATAGTTTTCATTTGTAGATGCTGATTAAGTTTCGAAAATAAAGTAAAAACAAGGGAATTAATTTTGGCAGAAAGATATTTTGCCGAACCAAAATGGAAAGTGTATTTTCAGAAAAATATTGTTACATAAAAAATCAAAAAAACAAACACAAGCAGAAACCTATTACCCATCGGGTTGCGGGTGACGCTAAAAAACCAGATCAAACTGCCTCTACTAAGATGGCACTCATCTTTGGCGAAGCTAACTTTGCAGCAGGCGCCCTTGCCTCGCAGCTAAACATTGTATGGACACTTGGTGCTGCCATTTTTGGTACCATCGGCAGATTTTTTATAGGGCAAGGAATAGATAAAGCTGCAAGTAAAAAGTAATGAAGCGGATGTACTGAAGTCCATAAGTACAATATAAACCGAGCCTACGGCTTTACAATAGGATTGCGAAACTGGAAGTTCCGTAGGAACGATACATTTTGTAACAACGGATTTTAATCCGTTGAAAAACCTGCACATTTGCCAAATGGGGAAAACAAAAACCATCTACTTTACGGTAACCAATAGCCTAAGCTACGATCAGCGAATGCAGCGTATTTGCGGCAGCTTGGTTAAGGCTGGTTACCATGTAGTTTTGGTAGGAAGAAAAATGTCCGGCTCTGTGGCCTTACTACCACAGCCATATGTCCAAAAGCGTTTACCTGCCTGGTTTCAAAAAGGCAAACTTTTTTACATAGAGTACAATCTCCGGTTGTTTTTTTACCTGTTTTTAAAAAAAATGGATTGCATTTGTGCCATCGATCTAGACACGATAATACCTTGCTTTTATGTAAGCAAAATAAAAGGCATAAAAAGGGTGTACGATGCCCACGAATTATTTACCGAATTAAAAGAAGTAATGAGCCGGCCCCAAATACATCGATTCTGGATGTGGGTAGAGCGTACCTACGTTCCAAAATTTAAACATGGCTACACTGTTAACCAGTTTATTGTGGATGAATTACGCCGTAGGTATGGCGTACAATATGGTATGGTAAGAAACCTTCCGGTTACACAAACTAAACTTAAGGTCTCAAGCAATGTTGCTACCATTAATGCTAAATACAACTTACCTGCACGGCCATTTTTTTTGTACCAAGGAGCGGTAAACGAAGGCAGGAGTTTTGAAACCCTAATACCAGCAATGGCCGATGTAAACGCTGTATTGGTAATAGCCGGAGACGGCAACTTTATGCCACAGGTTCAACAGCTAATTAGCCAATATAAAGTGGAACCAAAAGTAATTTGCCTCGGTGCCGTATTGCCGGAAGATTTGCGGCAGATAACACCATTGGCTTATTATGGCATTACCCTTTTCGAAAGCAAAGGGCTTAACCAATATTACTCTTTGGCAAATCGCTTTTTTGATTATATACAGGGCGGCATACCACAGCTATGTGTTGGGTATCCAGAATACGAAACCATTAATAACCAATACCAAATTGCAAATATTATTAGCGATATTTCGACAGAATCATTATCGGCCACACTAAACAATTTGCTGGATGATGATGTTCTATATATAGAATTAAAGTACAATTGCAATTTGGCCGCCAAACAATTATGTTGGCAAAATGAACAGAAAAAATTGATTGCATTTTACAACACCACCATTTTTAATAGCTAAAATTTTTACCAAAAAAAATTGGAAGACCGTCACCTTCATATTGTTTGTTTAGATGTTCCTTACCCGGTGGATTATGGTGGCGTTTTCGATTTGTTTTACAAAATAAAATCGCTAAGCGAAGCCGGTATAAAAATACATTTACACTGCTTTGAATACGGCCGAGGCCAGCAGCCCTACTTAAACCAATATTGTGTAGATGTACAATATTACCACAGGCATACCGGCCACAAAGGATTTTCAACTTCGCTACCGTACATCGTGGCAAGCCGTGCCAACACTCAGTTGCTGAAGAATTTACAAAAAGACAATCACCCTGTTTTGCTTGAAGGCATCCATTGTACCTACTTTTTAAACAGTGGCGATTTAAGTAATAAAAAAGTATTTGTAAGGCTGCACAATGTGGAGTACTTGTATTACCACGAACTGGGAAACACCACATCGTCTTGGACCAAAAAAATATTTTTTAAAAGAGAAAGTAAGCTGCTTAAAAATTACGAAGCATCGCTAAAAAAGAAAGCCACTTTCTGGACCGTAAACGATAAAGATTTAGATATTTTTATAAACGAATTGGGCTATCAGGATATAGAAAACCTGCCGCCATTTATGCCAGAATACGAGCCGCAATGGAATAACGAAAAAGGTAGTTATTGCCTGTACCATGGAAACTTATCAGTTCCCGAAAATGAAAAAGCCGCCGTATGGTTATTGGAAAATGTGTTTAACGAGTTACAAATTCCGTTCGTAATTGCTGGCAAAAACCCTTCGGAACACTTAATGCGGCTGGCACACCGCGAAATGCATACCTGCGTAGTGGCTAACCCCGGCGATACCGAAATGCAGGAGCTGATTAAAAAAGCACAGGTAAATATTTTACCATCGTTTAACAGTACGGGTATTAAGCTAAAGTTAATCAACGCACTTTTTAATGGTAAACACTGCCTCGTAAATACGGCTTCGGTAGCAGGCACAGGTTTAAACAACTGCTGTAACATTGCTAACACAACCGCAGAAATGAAAACAAACCTTAAGCAACTATACGAGGATGATTACACAAAAAATCAGTTTGAAAAAAGACAGGAAACTTTACAATCCACTTTTAGCAACAAAAAAAATGCAAAAAAAATGATTGGGTGGATATTCGGGCAGTAGGTACACGCCTCGAGGCGTGTACCTACGAGGCGTGTACCTACGAGGCGTGTACCTAATTACGATAAATAAATTTCTGTAGCACCATACCCATACCATGGATGGTATTGATTTACAAAACTGGAAACACACTTTTTATACCGTAGTATTTCGTGTATTTCATCCCTTAGTTTACCAGTACCAATACCGTGTATTACTGTAAATTCTCTCAGATTGTTTAACTGGGCTAGCTCTAGGTATTTTTCAAAAGTATCTAATTGCAAGGTTAGCTTTTCAAAGCTGGAAAGCTGCCCCGGTTTGTCGTGAAGCTTTTCAATATGCAGGTCTATTACACTTTGGGCTGTGGGTAAATGCTTTCTGGCATCTTGTGCGTTATACACTTTATAACCAGCTTTATTCAGCTTGGTGAGGTCCATTTTTTCTGTTTCTACTCTAGCTGGGTATGCTGTAAAAAGGAGGAAAGAAAATGTAGCATCACCCTTAATTCTTATTTCTTCTACCTTTTGAAAAACCTGTTTGGCCTTAGGTTTTAGGCTGGCCTCGTAATAATCTGCCTTGCTTTTTTCGGGGTTTAGCAGCGAAAATTCAAAGTCGAAAGCCGGTGCATCGTTTAGGCTTTCGAAAGGGATGTCCATTAGGTAAAAATCACTTAGGCTCAGCACTTCGTTCTTTAATTCCAAATCGGTATCGCCGCGGTAACGAAGCCAAAACCGAAAAGCGTAACCAACCGGCGTTTGATTAATAAGGTAAATTTTAAGGCTTTCTACCACATCATCGTCAAAAATATCCTTATCAAAAACGGGGAGAAAAGCCAGCCAAACACCATCTGCAACTTTATAGCGGGAAGTTGTTTTTTCCCGTTTTACATCGTCAATAAACTTATGTTCGGTTTTTGGCCTTACAATTTTTTGTTGGGTAAACATTTTATAGTAAGGAAAATCAATCTGATCCATATAAGCCGGAAATTTTACGCCACGCACATTTACCAGCACCATTTTATCGTTGATGATTTCTATTACTTCACCATCCTCATTGCTATGGTTTACCACTATCTTATCCCCTACCTGAAATTTCATACTGCAAATTAATACGAAATGTTTTGGGTGGCTATAAATAACTGAATTACTTGTTTTCTTCCCGAAGGGAAAAATGCAACTGCTCTTTGCAGAACTGGTTAAACTCCAATTCCAGCTCTTTACTTACAGGTTCGTCTAGCTTCTTTTGAATGACTTTATTGTTTCGCAAATCAAGGGTAAAAAGATTATCCCTGATCATGGCATTTTCTATATCTACCCACTCGTATTTTTTATGTGGAAGGGAATTACGAACCACTTTATCCTTATTAAAGCCAATTTCGTCGGGAAATTTAATAAAGCGTTCGGATAAACCCATGATGCCATAGGTAATGAGAAGCAATAAACCCATCTGCCCCATATAAAGCCAACCAAATGCCGCCAAAAGCAGTGGTAGCCTGTAATATGGCATAAAATCCTTTTGCCTGCTCCGTACTATTATGTACACCCAAACACCAATTACTAATGCAGGTAAAATTGAAAACTTCAGTAAAAGTTTGCCAAACCCAATTTCTAAAGCTAAACGTACAAAAGCTATGAGATAAATAAGCAGCAATAGTTGGCTAATTATATTGAGAGCCTTGTAGTTATGCCGCTTTAATGTTATAACGTATTCGTACTCCATTATTTTAATTTTTATCAGCTTTATGCCAATTGCGGTAACCTTTTTTCCTAAATTATTGAAACAATGCTTTTAATTCCGTTGCCTCATTGGCCTTCATTTTACCACCCAAAACTAGCCTTAGCTGCCGGCGGCGCATAGCCCCATCAAACAAATGCTTTTCTTCTTCTGTTTCGGGCTCCACTTGTGGTACGGTTCGTGGGTTTCCGTTAGGGTCTAACGCTACAAAAGTGAAGTATGCTTCGTTGCTTTCGTACTTAAACTGGTGCAGGGTATCTTCGCCCCAAACCTTTAAATGTATCTCCATAGAAGTGCTAAAGGCCCGTGTAACATAGGCTTCTATGCGTACATAATGGCCAAGTTTAATGGGGTTTTTAAAAGAAATATTATCTACAGAAGCTGTTACGATTGGCGAATTGCAATGTTTTGCAGCACTATAAGCAGCGGCTATATCCATCCAATACATCAGGCGGCCGCCCATTAAATTTCCAAAGGTGTTGGTATCGTTGGGCAGCACCAGCTCGTTCATTACCGAAAAAGTTTCGGATACTTTTTTTAATGTCATAAAGGCGAAGATAAGAAACAAGGTACAAGGTTCAAGTGTTCAAGGTTCAAGGCTAGGCTATAGAAGTCTTATTTATTGTTTATTGATTGTTATTTCTAGAACCTTACACCCTAAACCTTACACCTGTTGCTATTTATTTCCAACAGTATAAAAATAATTTTTTCTGTATCCCGTTAACTAACTAATTTAGCCACAAACTAAACCTATTAGCCATGAGCCAAGCCGGACAAAACCTCAAATACCTTCGCAAACAAAAAGGATTTACACAAGAAGAAATGGCAGAAGTGCTGGGGATTAAACGCTCGTTAGTAGGTGCTTACGAAGAAGAACGTGCCGAACCACGCCTCGAAGTAATGCAAGTAATCTGCGACATGTTTAAGTTGTCGTTAGAAGATTTTCTTTTTAACGACCTTACCGAAAGTAAACTTGGTTATTTACAAAAGCGTCGCCAGGCCAAGCTTGGTGAAGATAGAGCTGGTGTTATTCATCTGGTACCTATAAAAGCAGCTGCCGGTTATATGAGTGGGTACAGCGATCCTGGCTTTATAGACGAGCTGAATACTTTTACACTGCCTATGCTCAGCCCCGGTAATTACAGGGCTTTCGAAATTTTGGGCGACAGTATGCTACCCACACCAAGTGGCAGCATTATTGTGGGCGAAAAAGTGCAGAATATGGAAGATGTAAAAGCTAATGATACCTATATTATAATTAGCAAATTAGAGGGCATTGTATATAAAAGAGTAGAAAAAAGTGGCCGTAGTAAAAAGCAACTAACGCTTATAAGCGATAATCCTGCCTACGCCCCATATAATGTAAATGCAGAAGATGTAATGGAGTTTTGGAAAACACAATTTATTATTAGTAAACCAAGTGGCCGACCAAGTTTTGATGTTAACCACTTAGCCAATGTGGTAACTACTTTACAAACACATGTTACCAATTTAAAGGGCAGGATGGCATAATGAATTACAATCTTGAACTACCTGCATCATTACTACTGGAAAAAGATTTTTTTTTGTTGGCAATATATAAAAACAAGTAAAAAGTATCACAATTGCGTTGTAACAACGCTTTACGGATTTGTAGGTATTATCCTTTATAACTACTACTAAAAACAATTACCAATCCTATCATTACTTAATAGCATCCACTAAATTTTGTGCAGTTACGTTTGTTTCAAATCGTGTCTTTAGTTTGCCTTTTTTATCGTACACAAATATGCCCGGCAGGCTATTGATTTTGTAAAATGTATTGAGCATGAACCCATAATCGTGGGCTGCTGTAATATTTGGAAACTTTTCTAATCCATAATGGCTTATAAATTCTCTCATGTCTGGCATAGGGTATGCGGTGCAAAAGAGAAAGTTTATATCTTTTAAAGCTTGCATGTGGCTAGTTATTTCTTCGGCCTGATGCTGGCAATGGCCGCAGGTAGGGCTAAACACAATGATCACCGTTGGCTTTTTTTTCTTAGCAGATTCACTCATTACAAAAGTGCTACTGTCTGTTTTCATTAGTTTAAACGCCGGAACAGTAGGAAATTACCGGTATAAAGGAATAGAATCCGATTGAGAAAAAGTGGTTGACGTTATCTGGCACAATATAATGATGGAGAGTAAAATGCTGTATTGTTTCATAACAAAGCTAAAATAATGGATAATTTTTAAAACTAAGAGCAAGGAACATACGAAGTTTTTTTTCATTTTGATTTGCAAAACCTCCGGATAAACACAAGTATGGCTGTTTCCAATTTGCCCAAATCTTAAAGCATTTTGCTTTTCGGCATAGCCCCCTATCTTTGCAACTTTATAAAATGCTTAATGTGCCTAATTAGTTTAGCAAGCGTACAAGATGGTACAAAGCACATCAGCACTTATTAAAATCGTAATTCTTAAAATCGTAAATTGTAATTGGTATGGCAAGTACTTCAGACATCGGCAAAGGCCTCATTATTAAATTGGATGGCAGCTTGTATAAAGTGGTAGATTTTGGCGAAAATAAAACAGCCCGTGCTGCGGCCAAAGTATGGGCTAAGCTTACAGGCGTAGATAATAATCGCTCTATCGAAAAAACATGGAATAGTGGAGACAGTGTGTTTCCAGTAAGGGTAGAACGCCACAACTATCAGTTTTTATACAAAGATGAGAATGGCTACAACTTTATGCAGCAGGAAACTTTTGAGCAAATAACCCTGCCCGAAAACATGGTAAATGCACCTAAATTTTTAAAAGATGGCTTAGAAGTTACCATGCTTGTAAATATGGAAACTGAGCTACCAATGAGCGTAGAGCTACCCGAAAAAATAGTGGTATTGGTAACCTACAGCGAACCGGGCATGAGGGGCGATACTGCAACCCGTACACTTAAACCAGCCACCATAGAAACAGGTGCTACTGTAAACGTGCCTTTATTTGTAAACGAAGGCGAATACATTCGCATTAACACTTCTAATGGCGAATACGTAGAAAGAGTAAAAGATCATGCATAAACGAACCTGATTTTTACAAGTTTTATATGGAGTTGGATAATTGAAGAACAGTTATCCAATTTTTTATTTTAGAGCAAACCCACATAAAAAGCTAATAAAATCCAAAGCAGTTGCTTATTTTGCTGCCCCTACCTTATAGCCGCTATTTATTTTCAGGTTAATCATTATTAAACTTTAACCGCTACCAATATGGACATTAAACAAATTCAGGAATTGGTCAAGATTATCAATAAGACCAACATTTCCGAAATCAGTATTGAAGAACAAGATTTAAAAATTACCATTAAGCAGAAAGAGGAAGTGGTACAAACGTATGTAAGTGCACCGCAACCCGTGTATGCACCGCAACCACAAATGCCTGCTCCATCGGCCGCAAGTCCATCAGCCCCGGCCGCAAAGGACGAGGGCCCCAAGGCAGTTGACAACCTCATTACCATTAAAAGCCCGATGATTGGCACGTTCTATCGTCGCTCCACGCCAGATAAACCCATGTTTGCCGAAGTAGGTACCGAGGTAGAAACTGGTAAAGTGGTGTGCATTATAGAAGCCATGAAACTTTTTAATGAGATAGAAAGTGAAGTAAAAGGAAAGGTGGTAAAAGTACTGGTAGAAGATGCTTCGCCGGTAGAGTACGATCAGCCGTTGTTCCTTGTAGATCCTTCTTAGAACCAATGCGAAAATTAAGAAAATGGACAGATGGACAAATGCGGAAATGGACAAATGAAGGGATAGACAGATGGACAAATGGGGAAGATGTACAGATGGTCAACTAAGTAATTTTTCAACTGGTAAATAATATAAGCCTTATGAGAAAGGAACTGATAGATAGCAATCCACTAATAAAACTTTCGATTGAGTTCTAATTAGCCATTATCAATTACTGCAAGGAGTTTGACGCCCAAAAGAAATACATCCTTTCAAGGCAATTATTAAGGTCGGGTACTTCTGTAGGAACCAATTCTATGGAAGCACAAAACCCCGTAACTAAAGCCCACTTTATACACTAAATAAAAATTGCTTTAAAAGAAGCTGAAGAAACACAATATTGGTTGATTCTTTATGAGAATGCAGCACAATATCCAAAGCCAATTGGCATGGCTGAGAAACTGGAAACTTTAGGTAAAATTTTGGGCAGTATTATATCAACCGCTAAAAGAAAAACACCTTTGAGCTATTTTTTAAGTTTGTTTCTTTTCTAATTATAAATCTATTTAGAACTTTTAATTCGCTTATCAGCAGATTTGCAATTTTGCATTTTTGATTTTGGGTCATTTGCACATTTGCATATTTGCACATTTTCACATTAAGAATATGTTTAAAAAAATACTTATTGCCAACCGTGGCGAAATAGCCCTTCGTGTTATCCGTACCTGCCGTGAGATGGGTATTAAAACGGTGGCTGTTTACTCCACTGCCGACAAAGATTCGTTGCACGTAAAATTTGCCGATGAGGCCGTTTGCATCGGTAAACCACAAAGCAGCGAAAGCTACCTGAACATACCGCACATTATGGCGGCGGCCGAAATTACCAATGCCGATGCCATTCATCCCGGCTATGGTTTTTTAGCAGAAAATGCACGGTTTGCTGAAATATGTGCCAGCCATGGCATTAAATTTATAGGCCCAACGCCAAGCATGATTAACGCCATGGGCGACAAGGTTACAGCCAAAGAAACTATGATAAAGGCCGGCGTACCTGTAGTGCCCGGCGTAAAAGGTTTGCTGGAAAGTATAGAACATGCCAATGAAAGTGCCAAGATTGTAGGCTACCCAGTAATACTAAAAGCCACAGCCGGTGGCGGCGGTAAGGGCATGAGGGTAGTTTGGAGTGAAGAAGAAATGGAAAAAGCCTTCAACACCGCCAAGCAGGAAGCTGCTGCCTCGTTTAAAAACGATGGTATTTACATGGAAAAATTTGTGGAAGAACCGAGGCACATTGAAATTCAAATAGCTGGAGATCAGTTTGGCACGGTAGCCCATCTTAGCGAAAGGGATTGCAGTATACAACGTAGGCACCAAAAGCTGGTGGAAGAAAGCCCAAGCCCTTTTATGACACCGGAACTGAGGCAGGCAATGGGTGATGCCGCCATTAAAGCCGGTGCATGCATTAACTACGAAGGCGTAGGTACAGTAGAATTTTTGGTGGATAAACACCGCAACTTCTACTTTATGGAAATGAACACGAGGATTCAGGTAGAGCATTGCGTAACCGAAGAAGTTATCAGTTTCGACCTCATAAAAGAGCAGATAAAAATAGCGGCCGGCATTGCCATTAGCGGTAAAAATTACGAGCCTACCATGCATGCAATTGAGTGCCGTATTAATGCCGAAGATCCTTACAATGATTTTAGACCAAGTCCGGGAAAAATAACCGTGCTGCACACACCCGGCGGCCACGGCGTACGGGTAGATAGCCATGTGTACGCAGGCTACACCATTCCGCCTTATTATGATAGTATGATTGGTAAGCTGATAGCCACTGCCCAAACCCGTGAAGAAGCCCTCGACACCATGTACCGTGCCCTGAGTGAATATGTAATTGAAGGTGTAAAAACTACCATCCCTTTCCATTTACAACTCATGAAAAATGAGCAGTTTAGAAAGGGTGATTTTAATACCAAATTTTTAGAAAGTTTTGAATTGAAATGATGAGTTTCATTGGGCGGATGTATAAATTAGGGCGTAACCCGGCCAAAATACAGGGCCGGGTCGGGCTTTCCGTTACAATTTTTTTTGGCCGAAAGCCAAGGCCAAAAAAAGATTTCCACTGCAATCCCTTACGCAGCGGTACAGTGTTTCATTACTTTATTTGGGCATTTTATTGGCGCAGGAATGAGGTATGGGTTTGTGGGCGGGCTTCCTGTGCCTTGCTGTTACTTGATTGATTCTATATAACCATATATTTAAAAGAATGCAAAAGCTGAAGCCATACCCATTATCCATTACTAATTCTTCACCCGCCCTATAATACTATAGTAGAAGCGATCTGTTAGCCGCATATCTTTAGTAATAACCTCACCTTGTGCCGTAAGGCCAACTCTAAACTGTACATTTTTGTTGTAGTTCGTAACCAGCCCTTCGGGTAAACTTACTTTAGCTGCATAACCACTATCGGTAGGTATGCAGCTAATAAAATCAATCTTTCCCTGCACTGCACCAAACTCCTGAAATGGGTAGGATGGAAACTTTAACAGCACCGTTTGGCCAACAGCAATTTTTCCAAAATTAGATTGTGGTATCGTCATCTCTGCGTAATAACTGCTGTTTTCAGGATTAATAAAACAGATGGTTTGGTTAGCAGACAATTGTTGATTTTCCTGCAAAAAACTGGCGAAACTTACTTTGCCAGCCACCGGAGCTTTTAAAATATACTTGCGGCACCACTCTGCTACCTGGCTTTGCAGCGTATTTACTGCCTGCATAAAAATAGCTTTTTGCTGTGCGATGGTATTTTCAAGCTCCATTATTTCTTTTGCCTTTTCATGTTGCTGGCTTTGGTTATTAATAATGGCACTATTTATTTGCGGTATACTAAGCTGCTTATTAATCAGTTTACTTTTCTCAATCCGGTAATCAAATTCAGAAATTACTTTATCCTGTTTTAAAGATTCATTGGCCGCAAATGTTTTTTCGCTTAGCATTACATCCTCTGTTTGCAATCCTTTTTGCTGTTGCAAATTAGCCAGCAATTTATCAAGGTATTGCCTGTCCGCTGCCAGCATCTTCTTTTTACGGATATAAAACCCATTGCTCAGATAACCCTTAAATAGTAGTAAAGCCTGATTAAATATTTGATACGGCTGCTGTAGTTCGCCTAATGAACCAGCAGAAAAAAATGCATCAAAAGTATTTTCGAGTTGTTCCGTTTGGTTGCTGGTTAATGCATGGCTAAGTGTATCCAGGCTGGCTGCTAATGCAAATACGGTACTATGGTTGGTAGTGCTTTCCATATATCCAATAGCATCATCCGCTTTCACCGCCTGGCTTTCTGTAACCAATAGCTTAATTATTTTGCCGCCATTAATTGTTACAATGGGTTTAGGGGCATTAATAGAGGTAAGCCTGGCATTAGTAATTACCACATCAGGGTAACGGATAAAGTAACAAACCCCTATCATAGCAAACATAATAACCAAAAACAGCAAGATGCCATTTCTGGTAATCCAATTAGGTCTATTACTAATAATTTCCTGCACTTCATCAGAAAGTGGAGCTATTGAAATTTCCTGTGGTATATTTAGTTATTATCAAAGCATTAAACACATACAATGCTATTACAACCCATTATCAATTATTTCATTATCAATTATCCATTATCCCATTATCCATTACCCCATTATCCATTATTCCATTATCAATTATCCATTATCCCATTATCAATGTTGTTTACTTAAGCTTGTCACCCTGAGCCCCATAATAAACGGGATTTACAACTTGTCGAAGGGCCTCTTGCAGATCTAAATAGCAAATTGATTAGAAGGGCTTTGACAAGCAAGTTGCGGAACTAATGACAAGTGTATTAAAGTACTATTTGTTATTTATTTAATAATTATTTATTAATTATTAAACTTATAAAATTTTTCAAAAAAGCCCCAAAGGGGCGAAAGAAATAGCCCAGGGTAACGCCCTGGGTCATGAAATATAGAAGCTATCAAGCCCTGAAAGGGCGGAACAAAAAAATTGGCAAACTAAATTACATTACGTAATAGTTACGCCCTTTCAGTTATACCGTTTAATTCCAAACATTCGGCAAACAATTTTATATGTTTGCTTCGGCAATTGGTGAACCCGTATATACTTCGCTAGAAGCT
>JAYUOV010000311.1:0-7958 GCA_043760535.1 Chitinophagaceae bacterium | reverse complement strand
GAATGACGAAATAAAAACACGTTCCAAAACCAATTTAGTAAAGAGTAAAAAACTTTTGGAAATGTTGGAAGGTGCAATAAAACGCTACCAAAACAACTTGTTGACAACGGCTGAAATTATTCAAGAACTAATCAACATTGCAAAAGAAATTAAAGAAGCCGACAAAGAAGGTGAACGACTTGGATTGACAAAAGACGAAGTTGCTTTTTACAATGCTTTAGAAGTAAACGACAGTGCAGTTATGGTTTTGGGTGACGACCAACTCAAAGAAATTGCAAGAGAAATTACAGACAAAGTAAGAGCCAATGCAACTATTGACTGGACAATTAGAGAAAGTGCAAGAGCAAGACTTATGGTAATTGTAAAGCGGACATTGACAAAGTGGGGTTATCCGCCAGACAAACAAGCCAAAGCAATTGAGACAGTTTTAAAACAAGCAGAACTAATGGCAGACTTCTTTACAAAGGAATAAGCCAACGCCACCGCACCAAGTGAAGCACATTTGCAAGGCACACAAAGCCGAAACACAAAAGCCAACCTCGCAAAAGAGCCTGCCTTGTGCCAACGCACGGGCAACACTCTGCAGTGGTACACAGATTCACATTATGGACCAACGAGGCGAAGTGAGAACGTACAACAGGGGGCGGGGCGCCAAAATACGGGCGGGCGGAAGCTGTTTTTCAACTTTTGTTTTTCAATTTAGCTTCATATCCAGCTTTACATTATTAATTTAGCTATGTGCAAATCATCACCTTTTAATTATATATTTTGCTTCTGTAAGCCAGTCAGACGGAATGCTACTACCCCCACTCTGGCAAGCCCTAAACGGTAAATAATTATGTAAATAAATACATCAGCAATACCAAAATTCTGTTGCTGCAATATTTTATGATTGTAGAACCCGAAACCACAAATTCTAAAACATCCATTATCTAATCCTTCCTTTCTTCTAGCACAAACCCAAAAGTAGTTCCCACATCTTCTGTACTGCGAACATGGAAGCTTTGGCCGTGGGCATCTATAATATGCTTGCAAATGGCCAAACCAAGTCCACTGCCGCCAATTTTTCGGCTACGGGCAGTATCAGTACGGTAAAATCTTTCGAAAATGCGGGGCAGGTGTTCTTCGGAAATGCCGATGCCATCGTCGCTAATTTCTATAAGTACATGCCTGCCATCGGTGCGGTACACACTTGCGGCAATGCTACCCTTTTGGCGATTGTATTTAATGGCATTCTCCAGCAGGTTTATAAATACCTGTCGCATTTTTTCTTTATCGGCAAATACGGCAATATCCTGTTCGGTGCCCTTTTTAAAACTAAAGTAAATACCCTTTTCATCGGCTAGGTAACTCAGGCTTTCATACACTTCTTTTATCAAATCCTGTACTATAAAATTTTGCTTGTATAATGGCTGCTCGCCGCTTTCTAGTGTCGATATTTCGTCGAGGTCGTTTACCAGGCTCACCATGCGTTCCACATTTCGATTGGCTTTTTCTAAAAATTTAGCCCTTACATTTTCGTCTTCCATAGCACCATCCAGCAGCGTATTTACATATCCTTGTATGGCAAAAATGGGTGTCTTTAATTCGTGGGCCAGGTTCTGCAAAAACTCTTTGCGGTAGCTTTCGTTTTCTTTTAGCACAGCTATTTCATCCTTCTTTTGAGCAGCCCATTTTTCTACATCATCTTTTACTTCGTCGATGCTTTTTTGTGGTAAAATATACTTGTAATAAGTTTCTTCTCTTTTACTGGCTTTGGTTTGGTAAATGAACTTGTAAATCAGTTTTATTTTACGGTAAATAAACTGTTGCAAAAAAAAATTTACTAGTAAAAAGCTAATAATAAAAAGTACGCCGAAGCTTACAAAGGGTATCCACCAGTGTTCTACAAAAAAGAATATGGCTATTGCAACTATTAATGAAATAGTAAAGGCATTAATAGCCGCCAATTGCCGTGGCGTAAGGTTTTTTAAACTAAACATCTGTTAAAGGTAAATGGTAGAAGGTGCAATGTTCTAGGTTCAGGCAGCAAGAAACAAGGTTCAGGTTTCGGTCAAGCGTTTTTATTAAAAAAGTAATCCTCAATAACCAATTTAGAAACACTCGAATCCACGGATTTGAAAATTAAAAATGGATTGTTGGTTATTGAATAATTGCTTTATCGAAATGGTATTAGTTAACTATTCCAGTTTAATAATACTGGCTTCTTGAACCTTATATGTTGTACCCTTAACCTTAATTGCATGGCCTACATTTCGAACTTGTAGCCCACACCTTTAACGGTGGTAACACAATCTACGCCTAGCTTTTGGCGTATTTTACGAATGTGTACATCTATCGTGCGGTCGCCAACTATTACATTAGTACCCCACACTAGGTTTAGTATTTCGTTGCGAAGAAAAACACGGCCCGGTTTGGATGCCAGCAGGTATAATAATTCAAATTCTTTTTTAGCCAATACCACTTCCTGATCTGCTATCCGGACGATAAACTTTTCGGGGTCTATGCTGATATTACCCACACTTACCGTTTTGCTATCGTCTTCTTTTTGAAGCCGACGTAGTAAAGCATTTACCCTGCTTACCAAAACTTTGGGGCTTACCGGCTTACTTACATAATCATCAGCACCACTATCCAGCCCTTTAATGTGGCTCAGTTCGTCGTTAAGTGCCGTAAGAAAAATAATGAGGGTGTCGTTAAAATCGCTTAGGCTGCGGAGGATTTTGCAGACTTCAAATCCCGTTTTATAGGGCATCATAATATCCAGGAGAATCAAATTGGGCTTAACCTGTTTTGCCACTTCTATCGCTTGCTGCCCGTTAGATGCGGTGTGTACTTTGTACCCTTCTTTTTCCAGATTGTACTTTATAATCTCTAAAATGTCCTGTTCGTCGTCGGCTACAAGAATGGTGGCTTTGAATTCCATTAACAATTTATTTACACAAAAGTAACGGACTTGGGTGCAGCTATCACTTGTTAAACCAATTACCAAATTGTTAACGTTACCAAAGTGTTACTAAACGGAGTAATACATAAAGAAAGACCTGAAATCGTTTAAGGATGTTTGTAAAATTTATGAAGTAAAATATGGATGAGTTTTTTCATTTTTAACCTTAAAATCCTTTTAAAGTAAAATAAGGTTTTATTTATAGCCTTATTTGCACTTTTTCAGCCAAGCAAGACCTCAAAACCCGTTTTTACAACTAATGACCGAAAACCAATTTATAGAGAAAAAGCACTTGCACTGGTAACAGGCAAAACAGTTAATTGGAAAGAGCTTGCAAAAGACTGCGTTTGCTTTGCCAATTCAAGAGGTGGCATTATCGCTATTGGCATAGCTGACCCTGAAAATATGCCACCAATAAGGCAAACTATCGATGAAGGCTTGCATTTTACCATTAAAATGAAAATAGCGGAGCATTCGGTAAACGTTGGCGTAAATGCCACTACCAAAAAGGTTGAAAAAACGCCGAATACATTGAATTAGAAATTTTTTTAGTGCCTCTACCATTGCCTCAACCAGCGACGCTAAATACTATTTTAGAAGTGATGATATCTGCGTGCCATTATTGCCCGACGTATTATCGAGGTTATTTACCTATAAGCCAGCTTTTATTTGGGAAACCAGAAAAACAAAAACGCCCAAGACAGCCATTGACTAATAAAAAATGTTACAGTTTCAGCAGTATATTCAGCAATTAACAAGGGTAAGTAAATATGTACAAGAAAAGTCGGTGGATGAATTACTGTACCATTATTTTTTTGCCGAAGGCGATTACCTGACCAAACTCGGCATTTTATGGTTGGGTTACAGAAACGATAGAGCAAGGCTGCTTTATGCACCTACCGTACATTTTCTTAAATTTGATGACCGGGGCGAAAAAATAAATAAACTGCTTTGGGAAGATTATACCTTTAACCCAAAAGAACTGATAGAAGCAATATAGACGCTGATACCAGATTGGAAGGAAGGCGTGGATGTAGCAGATGGTATTTTTAGAAAATTTGTACCTAATTACGAAGAAGTAATAAGGGAGCTAATGGCCAACGCTTTGGTACATAGGCCATACACCACAAGAGGCGACAATTTTATTAATCTATACCCGGATAAGTAAGAAGCGGTTAACCAAGGCCTTTTCCTTATTGGTGTTACCGCTAAAAATGTGCTGCATAAAAATGTGCGGCGAAACCCACATTTAGCCCAGGTTTTTTACGACCTCCACTTAATGGATAAAGAAGGCTCGGGCATTGATAAAATGTACCAGGTTTTACTGTTTAATGCCAAGCATATTTCTTTACCGTGGACGGTTAATTACCTCTTCTAAAATGAGTGGCAAAGCTTCCGCACCAAAAAAACGCCCGGCTAGGAGTTTTACCAGCATCCTTTACGAATACCGCAAACCGGGCATGTATAAAGTGATGGTAAAAGTGGTGGATATTATGGGCATATATAACAGTAAGATTATAGATGTGCATATACAATAAAGTTCTAATACCCAAGAGCGCCTACCTTACCGAACGCCCGGTGGGTTTTACCTAGTTAATAGTTTATTTTTTTAAAAGAGCGGCAACCTTAAAGAGTTGCCGCTCTTTTCTTATTCCCCTATCTTTAAAAAAACTTTTCTCCTACTTTTGAGCACATAGTAAAATAAAAAACCTGCCCATGAAATTACTCGAAAATAAAACCGCCATTGTAACCGGTGCAGCCCGTGGTATAGGCGAAGGCATAGCCCTAAAGTTTGCAGAACAGGGTGCTAATATTGCTTTTACTTACATTAGCGATAGCAGTGCAGAAAGGGCTAAAGTGCTAGAAGAAAAGCTAATGAGCATGGGCGTAAAAGCCAAAGCCTACCAAAGCGATGCTGGTAATTATGCAGCCTGCGAAAGCTTTGTGGCCGATGTGCTTAAAGAATTTGGTACCGTAGATATTTGTGTAAATAATGCCGGCATTAGCAAAGACAATCTGTTACTACGCATGAACGAAGAGCAATGGAACACCGTAATGCAGGTAAATCTCAATAGCGTTTTTTACATGACAAAGCAGGTAATACGCCCCATGATGAAGGCCCGTAGCGGCAGCATCATCAACATGAGCAGCGTAATAGGCCAAATGGGTAATGCCGGCCAAAGCAGCTATGCAGCTAGTAAAGCCGGAGTAATAGGTTTTACCAAAAGTGTGGCCAAAGAGTTGGGCAGCCGCAACATTCGCTGCAATGCCATTGCCCCCGGCTTTGTAGAAACCGACATGACCAGCTATTTACAAGATGGCGAAGGTGCAGAAAAGTACAAGGCTGGTATTCCGCTTGGCCGCTTTGGCACTACAGAAGATATGGCCAATGTGGCTCTCTTTTTAGCCAGCGATATGGGCAGTTATGTTACCGGCCAGGTAATAAGCGCCTGCGGCGGATTGAATATTTAAATCTCTCTTTAATCTTTTTTTAATAGCCACCCTTCGGGTGAAAAAACTTGCCATGGCATATCCTTTCCAAATAAAAAGTGCAGCACAATACCAGGTAGATTATGATAAAAGTGTAGCAGATCCTGATGGCTTTTGGGCATCGGTAGCCGAACATTTTTTGTGGAAAAAGAAATGGGATAAAGTGCTGGATTGGAATTTTACCGAACCTAAAATAGAATGGTTTAAAGGTGGTAAAATGAACATTACCGAAAACTGCATAGACCGCCATTTAGCCACCATGGCCGATATGCCCGCCATTATTTGGGAACCGAACAACCCCGACGAAAGGGTAAGAACCGTTACCTATGCTAGGCTGCACAAAAGGGTATGCCAGTTTGCCCAGGTGCTTAAAAACAATGGCGTAAAAAAAGGCGACCGGGTTTGTATTTATATGGGCATGGTGCCAGAGCTGGCCTATGCCGTTTTGGGCTGTGCCAGAATAGGTGCCGTACATAGCGTAGTTTTTGGCGGCTTTAGTGCCCAAAGCATTGCCGATAGGTTAGAAGATGCGCAAGCCACATTTATAGTTACCTGCGATGGAGCTTACCGAGGTGCAAAAGATATTCCGCTAAAAGCGGTGATAGACGATGCACTGATTGGCAATAAAACGGTAAAAAGGGTCATCGTTTATACCAGAACAAGAACGCCGGTGTCCATGCTGAAAGGCCGGGATGTGTGGTGGGAAGATGAGATGGAATATGCCGAAACACAAATAGAAAAAGATGGGGTGGTTTCTTTTCCGGCCGAGGAAATGGATGCGGAAGACCCATTGTTTATTTTATACACTAGTGGCAGTACTGGCAAGCCCAAAGGCGTGGTACATACCTGCGCTGGCTATATGGTTTGGACCACGTACACTTTTGTAAATGCATTTCAATACCAGCCTGGCGATGTCCATTTTTGCACAGCCGATATTGGCTGGATAACTGGCCATAGCTACATCGTTTACGGGCCGCTAAGTGCGGGTGCCACATCGCTTATGTTCGAGGGCATCCCCACCTGGCCAGATGCGGGCCGCTTTTGGGATATTGTAGAAAAGCACAAAGTAAACTGCATCTACACCGCCCCTACAGCCATTAGAAGTTTAATGAGCTTTGGCACCGACCCCATTAAAGATAAAGACCTCTCTACGTTAAAAGTATTGGGCACCGTAGGCGAACCTATTAATGAAGAAGCATGGCATTGGTACCATGATAACATTGGCCAGCAAAAATGCCCAATTGTAGATACCTGGTGGCAAACAGAAACCAGTGGCTGCCTAATAACAAACCTAGCAGGAGTAACCCTGGCAAAACCAGGCTGGGCTACACTGCCCCTGCCTGGCGTACAGCCTATACTGGTAGATGAAAACGGTAAAGAAGTAACCGAAAAGGACGAGAATGGCATACTGAAAGGCAACCTCTGCATTAAAGCGCCATGGCCCGGCATACTACGCACCACCTATGGCGACCATGAAAGATGCCGAACCAATTATTTTGCCACATACCCCAACTTATACTTCACCGGCGACGGTGCTTTAAAAGACCAAAACGGATTTTACCGCATTACTGGCCGGGTAGATGATGTGCTGAATATCAGCGGCCACCGAATAGGTACAGCCGAGGTAGAAAACGCCATTAACATGCACAGCGGCGTGGTAGAAAGTGCCGTGGTAGGCTACCCGCATGATATTAAAGGCCAGGGCATTTATGCATACGTAATTTATAACGGCCACCATGGCGACGATGAACTGCGCCGCAAAGACATTAGCCTTACGGTAGCTAAGATTATTGGCGCCATTGCCAAACCAGATAAAATTCAGTTTGTAACAGGCTTGCCCAAAACCCGCAGCGGAAAAATTATGCGTCGCATTTTAAGAAAAATAGCCGAAGGCGAAACCGAAAACCTTGGCGATATCAGCACCCTGCTAGACCCTGGGGTAGTGGAAAAAATTAAGAATGGGAAAGTGTAAAGCTCTGCAGAGAACATCAAAAACACCATTTTGAAAAATCAATTTAAAAGAAATAGCTGGGTACTATCACCCATTTTCGGAACGTTATTTTTGTTGTTCTTTACGTTATTGCCACACTTTTTTACCCAGGTGGTTCGCAGGTAACTAAAAACGAAATTGGTTTTAGTTGGGCAAATAATTATTGGTGCATTTTGCTAAGCGACAATGCAATTAACGGCCAGATCAATACTGCAAAACCAATCGCCATTACAGCAATGCTGGTACTTATGTTTACGCTTTTCTGTTTTGGTATATTTTTTCTAAAGCTTATCAGGGTTGGAAAATTCGTAAAATTGCCATTCAGATTTCGGGAATTCTTGCCATTGTAAGCTCATGCCTTTTGTTTACAAATATTAACCACGACTTTGCAATTAACTTGGCTTCTATGTTTGTGCTTGTAGCAACCATTGGCAGCGATTCAGCGAGTAAATAATTCCTTTACCCAGCCTGAATTTTAAGCAGTTGTCAAAACAAATATGTCGAGCTAAATAAATTTATTTTTTGCACAAA
>JAYUOV010000310.1:0-2827 GCA_043760535.1 Chitinophagaceae bacterium | reverse complement strand
GTTTATTCCAGCCGTCATGCTAGCCCATTTATTTATGGTTTGGTCTAGGTTCACCCTAAAACTGAAGCGGTTGTAATCGGTATTTTTAATAATGCCTTCATTAAAAAAATAAGAGGCAGAAGCAAAATACTTTGTCTTATCGGTACCACCACGGATGCTAAGGTTATTATCTGTACCACCGGCATCTCTAAAAATGTAATCCCAATAATTATAACGGGTTACGGCTGTGGTATTGGCTAATGCAGGGGTAAGTATATCCTGTGTTTGTGCTGTTGGGCCATCGGTTGGGCCGCCAAACTTGGTAGCCGCTTGGTTGGTAGCTACCTGCTTACGCAAAGAACTCCGCATATAGCTTGTGCTAAAACTTACAACTGGTGCACCGCTTGCTCCACGTTTGGTAAAAATTTGTACTACACCGGCGTTAGCCCTTGAACCATAGATGGCTGCTGCTGCTGCACCGTTTAGTACTTCTACTCTTTCTATATCGGCGGGGTTAATATCGCTCATACGGCTTTGGCCTACATTGCCTACAAAGTTGGCACCATCGTAACCACTTTGGGTATTGGTAACCCGGTTGGTAGCATTGTTTACAATTACGCCATCTACTATATACAATGGTTCCGATGAGCCATTGATAGAGCTGATGCCACGCAAACGCACCGACATACCGCCAGAAGGATCGCCGCTATTTTGGCTTATTTGTGCACCGGCAGCCTTGCCCTGTAACGATTGTAAAGCACTACCCGGAATACCTTTGTTAAGCTGGTCGGCTTTTACAGTGGTAACAAAACTGCCCAATTGTTTTTTAGTGGTTCCCGCAGTATTACCGGTTACTATTACTTCATCCAAACCTGCAGCGTCATTCGCTAGCGTAACATTTACAGTTGCATCTGTTCCATTTACAGTAAATTTTTGTTCGGATGTTTTAAACCCAACGCTGGTAATAATAAGCACATACTCCTTTTTAGGAAGGTTGGTACGGAAGCTAAATGTGCCATCCAATTCTGTGGCGGCACCTTCATTGGTACCCTTTACGGTAACTGAAGCACCGGGTAAGCCATTGCCTCGGTCGTCGGTCACTTTACCTTTTACGGTAACCTGTGCGCCAACAAAGCCTGACAAGAGCAACCCGACAAAAAGAACAGAGCATAACCTCCATGATCTTTTGATCGTAACATTTTTCATAAGTAATCGTGTTTTTGATTTGGTGTACTAAAATAATTTCCTGCAAAAAAACGCAAGTAAAATAATTACCCCAAATGTGCAGAAAAAGGTTGTAAAGTGAAATTTTTAATTTGCACAAAGTGTAAACTGGCGGTGCGGATTGTTTCGCTAATGACATTTAGTACTTAAAAAAGGCTGCAAATAATTGCAGCTTTTTTTTCTTTCCATAGCACTAGCTACTTTGTAGAGTACATTTTTTTGTTCAGATACTTTTAATTTGGGTAAACCAATTATGTCGCTCATCAATAAACACAAAACATTCACAACTACACTCAGCCGTCACTTTCAATTATAATTATCTCATAGCTTCGCCTAAAATTATCGAATGAAAAATAATACCTTCTTTTTTCTTGTCATATTAATAAGTGTATCCTGCAAGCAGGCTGCCACAAATAACACAACAGAACCTACACTTTCGAAATCTGATAGCAGTTACAGTAGTGGTAATGGAATGCCAATTATTCAACCAGCTACAAACCCTGAGGCACCAGTAAATAGCACTACGGTAAAAGGCGGCACCTGGAAGGGGATTCAAAAAATGACAGAGGCGGAGTTTGCCCAAAAGCTACCTGAATCAGCCGTACTTACCATTGTGGATTTTAGTGCAGAATGGTGCGGACCCTGCAAAATGCAGTATCCTATTTTAGAAGCCATTGCTAAAGAAATGCAGGGAAAGGTAAATTTTGCCAACATAGATGTGGACGAAAGCCCCAAAATTGCAGCCGAACTTGGTATTAGTAGTATTCCCCTTCTGGTATTTTATAAAAATGGTAAAATAGTTCATAAAATAGTTGGCTTGCAGCCGGAGGCCGCACTAAAAGCCACCATTAACGAATACCTGTAAGATGTCTTTATTTATCGCTTCTCTAAACTCTGGCAGTAATGGTAATTGCTATTATGTAGGCAATCAACAAGAAGCTGTATTGATAGATGCTGGCATCAACTGTAAAGAAATAGAAACCAGAATGCTACGCCTTGGCCTTTCTATCAAAGCGGTAAAAGCGGTATTTATTTCTCATGAACATTCGGATCATATTAAGGGTGTAGAAGTGCTTTCGAAAAAGCATCAATTACCAGTGTATGTAACAGAGGCTACAAGAAGGCAGGGTAGGATTAAATTAGAAAATGCACTCTCTAAATCTTTTGATAACACAACACCTACAATGGTGGGAAATCTTGCAGTTACTGCATTTTCCAAACTACACGATGCTGCCGATCCTTATAGTTTCACCATAAGTTATAATAAAATTACAGTAGGTGTTTTTACAGATATCGGTACACCTTGCCAGCAATTAATCCATCATTTTAAACAATGCCATGCCGCATTTCTAGAGGCCAATTACGACGATGAAATGCTTGATAATGGCGGCTACCCTTACTTTTTAAAAAACCGTATCCGTGGTGGGCAGGGTCATCTTAGCAACAAACAGGCTTTGGAACTTTTTACTACACATAAACCCGTTTTTATGAGCCATTTAATTTTGTCTCATTTATCTAAAAACAATAATTGCCCAAAACTTGCCAGCGATTTATTTGCCCAACATGCTAATGGTGTACAGATATTTATAGCACCAAGGTTAGAAGAAACTGCCTTGTATGAAAT
>JAYUOV010000309.1:0-7985 GCA_043760535.1 Chitinophagaceae bacterium | reverse complement strand
CAATTAGCTTTATTTGATCCTAAATGGTAGTTGAGTAAAGTTTACTTAAAACAGCACGGTTTTATGGTTCAAGCGTTGCCGCTTGGGCTTGTGTTATTGGCATTGTCCGCTATTGATTTTGTTTTAATAGTGGTGCTAGCGGGTAAGAGAATAACAATAGGTTAATTGTGCTTACGGAGTTATATTAAATTTTTAGGGCATCGGATGCTGCCATATTCTAGCTCCAATCGGATGCTAAACCTATCTGTTGCTTATTTATTCTTTTGCTGTTAATCTGCTACATTACGGCCTCAAAAATTTACATGAAAAAAATATTGCCCAATATTGCTCTTATTGCAGCCATAGCAGCCGGTTTTATCAGTTGCAAACCAGATGCAGTTAACCTTCAGTTTAATCCTGCAGTTGGTTCTAAATATCGGATGGAGATGAAAACTGACCAAAGTATAGAACAGGAAGTTATGGGTAAGAAAATGGAATTGGAAAACATTTCTGATTACACCATGCTGTACGAAATAAACAAAGCAG
This sequence comes from Chitinophagaceae bacterium, assembly GCA_043760535.1. Taxonomy (GTDB): domain Bacteria; phylum Bacteroidota; class Bacteroidia; order Chitinophagales; family Chitinophagaceae; genus JAZKFT01. Next base: position 7,460 of record JAYUOV010000309.1, on the reverse strand, counting down.
ATGGAGAGAATAAAGAATTGAAAATGACATTTGAGCGGATGAAAAGTGTACAAAAAACTATGGGTAAAGAGATGGTAATGGATTCGGATAAAATAGATACCACCGATGCGGCTTCTAAAATAATTGGAGCTATTAAGGGAGCCACTTTTGAAATGCTGATTACAAAAAAGGGCGAAGTGAAAAACATTAAGGGTATGGATATATTAATGCAAAAAATGATTAATAGTGCTGGCGAAAATTTACCAGCAGAAATACAGACACAAATGGCCGAAGGCATAAAAGCTATGATGAATGATGAGATGCTGAAAAGCCTTGCAGAGCAGTCGTTTAAAATTTTCTCCGATAAAGCAGTAAAGCCCGGAGATAGTTGGATTTCTAAAATTGAAACAAGGTCGGTTCTGGATATGATTACGGAAACAACTTATACCCTTAAGAAAATTGAAAACGGTATTGCCACTTTGGATATAAAATCTGCCATTACCCCATTAGGTAAAGAAAAAATGATTGAAGGCACAAAAGTAGAAACTTCAATTACTGGTACCCAAACCGGCACCATGGAGTTAGAAGTGGCCACTGGCATGACGCTCAGTAGTAATATAGTGCAGAAAATAGATAGTAAAATGAAGGCGAATGGTACTGAAATACCGATTAAGATAAATGGCACAACTACTGTAAAAACAACCAAGTTGTAATAATATATGCCACTAAAAGTGGCATTTTTGTAATTTTATTCAAGTCTTTTAATTCATTTAAACTGGCGCTTGTTAAACGGTTGGGCTTTAAGCTGGCTTTCCATATTTATCGGTCTTTATTTTTTTTAAAGTGCATGTAATAAATAAAGTAACCAAAAGGTGCATTGGCATGCCAGATAAGCTTATCACAGTTAAAAAAATAGTGAGTAAATAAATAAGGTATTCGGGGCCTGTACTAAAAAGATTAAAACTAAGATGTAGCAATATAAATGTTCTGTTTATTTACTTAGTAGTTCTAAATATGTAATTATGATTTCACCTATCGATATTAATATTTTTCCAAACATTTTTCTATTGCTTGTTTTGTTTGTTCATCGTTCCATGCCAGTGGCAAAAATGGTTCACCAATTATTTTTTCGTATAGTTCAATATAACGGTTGCTGATGGTGGTAATCCAGGCCTCGTCCATCTGCGGTACTTGCTGCCCTTCTTTGCCCATAAAGTTGTTGGCAATAAGCCATTCTCTAACAAACTCTTTGCTCAGTTGTTTTTGTTTTTCGCCATTGGCCTGGCGTTCTTCGTAGCCTTCGGCATAAAAATACCTGGAGGAGTCGGGGGTGTGTATTTCATCCATCAGATAAATGGTATTGCCGATTTTGCCAAATTCGTACTTGGTATCTACTAATATTAATCCTTGTTTTTTGGCCAGTTCCTGGCCTCTTGCAAACAGTGCTAGAGTATATTTTTCCAGAATGGCATAATCAGCTTCGCTTACTATGCCTTGGGCAATAATGTCTTCCCGGCTTATATCTTCATCGTGGCCTTCGGTGGCCTTGGTGCTTGGTGTAATTATCGGTGTTGGAAAAAAGTCGTTTTCTTGCAAGCCATCTGCCATAGTAACGCCGCACAAAATCCTTTGGCCGCTAGAATAGGTACGCCATGCGTGGCCTGCAAGGCATCCCCTTACGACCATTTCTACTTTAAAAGGAACACATTTTTTACCTACAGCCACATTGGGTGCGGGTGTTTCCAGCAACCAGTTGGGGCAAATATCTTTTGTAGCCTGCAGCATGTATGCAGCAATTTGGTTTAGTACTTGTCCTTTATAAGGAATTGGTTTTGGCAGGATTACATCAAATGCCGAGATGCGGTTACTGGCCACCATTACCAATATTTGCTCCTCAATGCTATACACATCACGCACTTTACCCGAATAAAAATTGGTTTGATTGCTGAGTTGAAATGCTATGGTTTCCATTCGGTTGTTTTTAATGAGTTAAATGTTTTTTGAGATTAGCAGGGTTTTGCGTTAGGGATTGCAGCGAAAATCTTTTTTTGCCCATCCATTTACCCGCTTAGAGTATAGGGTATGGGCAAAAAAAATTGTAGCGAAAAGCCCGGCCTTCAGGCAACGCCCTACTAAATTTATAAATGTGTGCAAAAAGTGTGAGTGCTGTAAGGCAGTAAAAATAATATTGAAAGCAGCACTTTATTCAAAAGCTCTGATAAATACTTTCTAACCTATTCTCCCCAATAAAAAAATAAATTGAATCTATTACACAACAAAATCAAAGATTTACTAATTTCATTTTGGAACAGAAATTTTAACATCTATTTTGCAACTTATTTAACGATTAAAAAGAAATTATGAGAAAAATGCTACGGTCTATGGCTGTATTTTTTGTAGCAAATTTATTTGCACTTTCGGCGTTTGCCCAAAACACTATCATTAAGGGTAGTGTAAAAAATGCTACAAACAAAGAGGTGGTTTCCGCTGTGTCTGTTTTAGTAAAAGGTTCTTCTGAAGGAACCTATACCGACGACAAGGGTAACTTTACCATCAGTACCAATCAAAAGTTTCCGGTAACGATTATTATTTCTTCTGTAGGTTTTGAGACCCAGGAAGTAGTGGTAAGTAGTGCTAGCCAGGCGGTAAATGTAAATTTTGTTACAGCCTCGGGCCTTGGTCAGGAAGTTGTGGTGTCGGCCACGAGAACACCCACACGAATTTTGGAGTCGCCGGTAAGTATAGATAGGGTAAGTGCCGCTAATATTAGAAACACGGCCGCATCCAACTACTACGATATTGTAGCTAATCTAAAGGGTGTAGATGTTATCACATCTTCGTTAACCTTTAAAACGCCTACCACCCGTGGTTTTTCTGGTAGTGGTAATACGCGTTTTAACCAGATAATAAGTGGTATGGATAATCAGGCTCCCGGCCTCAATTTTTCTGTTGGTAGTTTTGTAGGCCCTACAGAATTGGATGTGGAAAGTATTGAATTGCTACAAGGAGCATCATCGGCTTTGTACGGCCCGGGCGGCATGTTGGGTACTATGCTTATTAACAGTAAAAGTCCTTTTAAATATCAGGGTCTTAGTTTTCAGGTAAAAACCGGCATTATGCACACCGATAGAAAACAACGAGCCCAATCGCCTTATAGTAATTGGAACCTACGTTGGGCACAACAAGTAAATAGTAAGCTGGCATTTAAAATAGGAGCTGAGCTAATACAGGCCAAAGACTGGCTAGGAGATGATTACCGAAATTACAAACGCTTTGGTACTAAAGGCGATCTTGTAAATGGAACTAGGGATACGGATCCGAATTATGATGGTGTAAATGTGTATGGTGATGAAACAACTACCAACCTGAGGGATGTGTTGAATCTGGTTGGAAATGCGCTTCCGCCTTTGCAAGGTTACATCAGCACATTACCATCAAGTATTCCGGTATCACGTACAGGCTATACCGAAACTGAAGTAGTAAACCCCAATACCCTCAATATGAAATTGTCGGGGGCTATACATTATAAATTAACCGATAAAATAGAGGCTAACATTACTGGTTATTGGGGAACGGGTAATACCATATACACCGGTAGCCAGCGTTATTCTTTACAAGGTCTTAAAATGGGACAGTATAAAGTGGAGCTAAATCATAAAAACTGGTTTTTTAGAGCTTATACCACCCAAGAAAATTCTGGAGAGAGCCATAACCTTACCATTGCTACACAGTTGTTTAACGAGGCATGGAAGCCAAGCAGCACCTGGTATCCTACTTATGCTCAAACGTATTTAGCTAATAAATTGGGTGGCGCCACTGATGCTGCTTCACATGCTGCAGCCAGAACTGCAGCCGATGTAGGCCGCCCCGTAGCAGGTTCGGATCAGTTTAAATCTATTTACACTGCTGTTCGTAAAAGGCCTATTCCTCTTGGAGGACAGTTTCTCGACAGAAGTAATTTGTATATGATGGAAGGCCAGTATAACCTTACCGATGTTGTAAAATTTGCAGAAGTATTGGTAGGTGGAAACTGGAAAGAATATGTATTGAACAGTCAGGGTACATTGTTTCCTGATAAAATTGGGGAGCCAATAAAGATCAAGGAATATGGTGCTTATGTACAGATTTCTAAATCGCTGATGGAAGACAAGTTGAAATTGACCGCCTCCGGACGTTTTGATAAAAATGAAAACTTTGATGGCCGGTTCACACCGCGTTTAGGTCTTGTGTTTAAACCAGCAAAAGATCATAACATCCGTCTTTCTTTTCAAACAGCGTACCGCTTTCCATCTACACAGCAACAATGGATAGATCTGGATGTAGGTACAGGTAGGTTAATTGGGTGTAACAAATTTTTGTGGGATAAATACAATATGACTTCAAACCCGGTGTATGCTGCTGAAACAATAGCATCCGGTAACCCTGTTATTATTCCTTTTACAGCGGTAAAGCCAGAATCGGTAACATCTTACGAATTAGGATATAAGGCTTTGATTGCTAAAAAACTATTGATAGATGTTTACGGATATTACGGCAAATACCAGAATTTCTTAAGCCGCAGAGATGTAATTCAAAAAAGAAATCCAAGCGGACCAATTTCAGATCTTGCAAATGCCTCATTGAGAAGTGGTATATCAATTGTTGTAAATGCACCAGGCAAGGTTACCACTTACGGTTGGGGAGCTAGTGCCGAGTACCTTTTGCCATCTAATTTCTCAGTTATTGGCAATCTGTCTTCCGACATCTTAGAAGATGTTCCTGTAGGTTTTCAAGCTTTTTTTAATACGCCAAAACTGCGGAGTAACTTTACCCTAGCTAATTCAGGTTTTGGGCCTAAGAAATTATTTGGAGCAAGCGTAGCATGGAAATGGCAGGACAAATTCCAATATGAAAGCGACTTTATATTTGGAGAAGTACCAGCTTACCATAATGTAGATATGCAGGTTAATTACCGTTTCCCTGCCATTAAATCGATGGTGAAACTGGGTGCTACTAACATACTAAATCAATACTACCGTACCGGTTTGGGTAATTCCAGTATTGGAGGTTTATATTACCTCAGCTTTGGGTACAATGTTTTTTAATCCATTCTAACAAAAATTTTGTTTTTACAAACAATAAACAAACGAACATGAAATTAAATACCATTTATAAAATCAGAAACAAGAGCCTAGCAGTACTTGCTGCTGGCACCATGTTTACCGCTTGTAATAAGGCACTGCCATTGCCTACGCCCATCGTTCCGTCGGTTCCATCGGGCAATACCATTGGCGATTTAATTAACACCGACCCCAATTACAGCATACTTAAAGCGGCTGTAATCAAAGCGGGTTTATTACCGGCCATCAGCAGCAGGTCTGCCGTTTTTACGGTTTATGCGCCCAATAATGCAGCATTTACAGCATCGGGTATTAGCGAAGCAATTATTGCTGGCTTATCTACCGCTGCTGTAACTTCTATTGTACAATACCATGTAGTTGGGGGGCAATCTTTACCTAGCTCTTTGATCACTTCTAATTTTCCTAATGTACAGGAGCCTACCAGTTTGGTTTTATTGGCACCTTTTGTAAGGATGAGTGCATTTCCTTCTAAAAGAGGTGCTGGCCTGTGGGTAAATACAATACCTATCACAAGCCCTGATATTGCTTTTTCCAATGGCACCATGCACCAAATGGGTGCTATGCTGAACCCACCTTCGCAAGTGCTTGCACAGGTTATTTACTCCGATCCCAATCTATCCTACCTTACAGCGGCCATAGCCCGTTGCGATAGCGGACAAACCGGAACAGCCAGAATAGATTCGCTACTTAAATTTGTGCCAGTAAATATGACGGTACTTGCACCCACCAATGCAGCATTTATAGCTTTACTAGATACTAGCATCCGTCGTGGCCTTATTGCATTGGGTACAGCACCTGCAACTGCTGCTGTACAAGCTACATTCCTTGCATCAACACCTGCTGTTTTTTCTAATCCGGCCTTGTTTTCTGTACTCACAGCTGCAACAGTAAGGGGTATTGTGGTGTATCATTTACTGGCTTCTAAAAACAGTAATCCTGCAGCTTTTCAGCCCGATGTTAGGGCTTTCTCTAATAATTTTGCTACTACACCTACTTTTTACACCACATTGGTTAATAGTGCAGTTGCAGTACACCCCGGTGTACAGGCACAGGCCACTTTTAGCGGGCCATTTGTTACAGCACTTACTTTTAGAGGGTTAGGTACATTGCCATCTGGTGGGGCACCTTTCAGTAACCCTGCTGCCAATACCACAGTGTTCGACCGCCATGCAATTAATGGTGTCGTTCATACAATAGACAGGGTATTGCTACCCCAATAATTACAACTGATTATTAAAAACTGTGAAGAGCAGTATTTGATTGTTTACTTTATAAAGGCTGTCTGTTTCAGGCAGCCTTTATTTTTTGCGTTTAACAATGTGATTTACCTAGGTAATACGAAAAAACGTATTGGATGGATACTAACGACCTTTTTTAAGTGGTCTGTTAAAACTAACTTTTGTAGTCGCTTTTTAGTTTATGCTTTCACTATTTTTGTTATTACCGATATCTGTTTTTTATTTTAATTTAATTAGCTTTTTCGGCTTTGTACACTTAAAAAACTTAATCCCGTTCACCATAATATTCAACTCCGAAAACCTTAAACCCAAATATGAATACCCGTGAATCAATATTATCTGCTGTAAAGCAAAACCAGCCAACATTGGTGCCATTGCCATTATTAAATGCATTTGAAAGTAGCAATGTGCCAGAAGTGGAGCGTTACATAAATACGCTTCAAGGTATTGGAGGCAAAGTAATTGTGGTAGAGCATGGAATGGAAATTAGTGAACTGCTACAAATGGAATTTCCAACAGCTTCAAGAATCATTTCTACAGTTGCAGATTTGCCAATTTGTACAGAAATTGGCTGGCAACAATTAAACCCCAACGATTTAGAAAGCGTAGATCTTGCTATTATTAAAGCCCAATTTGGGGTGGCCGAAAATGGTTCTATCTGGGTTACAGAAACAGATTTGCAAGTACGTGTGCTACCATTTATTTGCGAAAACTTGGCGGCTGTTTTATCCCGAAAAAATATTCTTAACACCATGCATCAAGCATACGATACAATAGCGGACTGCGATTATGGCTTTGGCGTTTTTATTGCAGGCCCATCTAAAACTGCCGATATAGAACAATCGCTTGTACTAGGCGCCCATGGCCCCAAAACTATGACCATTTTTTTAACAGATTAAAACATTTGCAAGAGCAAGATGCCTAATTGCACACAACCCAAACTATCAAAGAACCCAAAAAGAACATCCGAATACTAGTACTTGAATATTGAAAATGTAGATTCAGAACTCCTTACTCTTCGCAATTTTGATTGCGTAGTTTTTCTTTTTTTGAACCCAGCGAAAGCCGTGCCCTGATGGAGCGACATTGGCGACGCTCCGTTCAACTGATTGCTACTATCAGG
>JAYUOV010000308.1:0-24458 GCA_043760535.1 Chitinophagaceae bacterium | reverse complement strand
GGAATACATCTGGCGCAGGAATGAGGCGAGGGCTTTGCGGGTCGGCTTCCTGTGCCATGGTGTTACTTGATTACAAATTGTTTAAAGTTTGATAATTTAGATCAAGTAATTTGGCAGCACAGGCCGAGAGGCCTGCGCCAGCCGTGGGTGCTATTGTGTTTTAAAACAAACACTCATTTCATCTTCAAAACCGCATAATTAGGATGCTCTGGATTTACCACTAATTCCTGTCGTAACGGATGTATCAACACATCCATTTCTTCCATGGGTATGGCACCCAATAAAGGCTCACTATCCCCGGCAAGTACATAGGCATTGCATACAGCAGTACGGTTGGAGAATTTTACCATTACAGGCCCTACCACTTCAAATTCTTTTATGGTACCATCGGCCATTACAGCTTTCCGGTTTTCAATAAACGGAAGCTCCAGTTGCGATTGTATTGTTTCATTAATAGCCATCATATAAGCACCGCTATCTGCAAGCATTTGCAGCCGTACTCGTTTAATTTCTTCCTCACCAATAATGTGGCGGCGTGCCAATTCTACATCGGTTGTATTAATTAGTTCGATGTCTGCATATACCATTCCCATAACTTTTCCTTTTAGATTTCAAACTTACCAAATCCTTTTTTATAAATGGCACCCACCTTTTCCCAATCCATCCTATCTTTCTCCCTTACTCCAAACTTCCCCCATGAGAAAAATATCAGGATTCATTTTGCTGCTTAGCATTTCGCTTTTTACCACAGCCCAACCGGTTTCTAAAATAGCCGAGAAAACAAAAGCTATGAAAAAGTACGATGGCTTTGTGCCGTTTTATTGGGATGCAGTCAATGGAAAAATCTATTTGGAAATCAGCCGCTTCGATCAGGAGTTTTTGTATGTAAATTCCTTACCTGCCGGGCTTGGCAGCAACGATATTGGCCTCGACCGTGGTAAAATGGGCGACCGCAGGATTGTGTACTTTAACCGGGTGGGCAAAAAGATTTTGCTGGTACAGCCCAACTACGATTACCGGGCACTCACCACAGATAAAAAAGAACAGCAGGCGGTAAAGGAAAGCTTTGCCAGCAGCACTTTATGGAGCTTTACCGCCGAAGATGAAGACAGTGGAAAAGTACTGGTAGATGCTACGCCATTTTTTCTCCGGGATGCCTTTCAGGCTGCAGAAACCATCCGGAAAGCAAAGCAGGGAACCTATGTTTTTAGTGAACCACGCAGTGCCATGTATTTTCCCAACACCCGCAACTTTCCAATGAATTCGGAGTTTGAGGCAAGCATCAGTTTTACTGGCGGTGCGGATGCCGGCAACTTTGTAAATGCCGTGGCGCCGTCTGCCGAAGCCATCACGTTGCGACAGCATTTTTCTTTTATCCAGTTGCCCGATAACAATTACAAACCCCGCCGCTACGATATCCGTAGCAGCTATATTGGCACTTCGTATTTTGATTATAGCAGCCCCATCAGCGAACCCATTGAAAAGATATTTATCCTACGCCACAGGCTGCAGAAAAAAGACCCTTCGGCTGCAAACAGTGAGCCTGTAAAACCTATTGTGTATTACCTCGACAATGGTACGCCGGAACCTATACGTTCAGCCTTAATGGATGGTGCCCGGTGGTGGAATCAGGCTTATGAATATGCCGGTTATAAAAATGCCTTTATCGTAAAGCTATTGCCCGATAGTTGCGACCCGATGGACATCCGTTATAACATGATAAACTGGGTACACCGCAGCACCCGTGGCTGGAGTTATGGCGATGCCATCAGCGACCCACGAACCGGTGAAATTATTAAAGGCAATGTAACGCTAGGCTCACTCCGTGTACGGCAGGATTACCTCATTTTTACCGGCCTGCTTTCGCCATACGAAACTGGCAAGCCGGTGCCCGAAACCATGAAGCAGGCTGCATTACAGCGGCTTCGCCAATTGGCGGCACATGAGATTGGGCATACACTTGGGCTGCAACATAACTACGCTAGCAGCATAAATGACCGTGCTTCGGTAATGGATTATCCGCATCCCAATATTCAACTGAATACTGCTGGTGAAATGGATTTTAGCAATGTATATACCAACGAGATTGGGGCTTGGGATAAACGGGCCATTCTCTACGGTTATCAGGATTTTGCCGCAGGCAAAAATGAAGATGCAGAATTAAAAAATATACTGGAAGAAAACACCAAAAACGGACTGCTATTTATTGCCGATGCAGATGCAAGATCGGCCGGTGGCATGCACCCTTTTGCCCACTTGTGGGACAATGGCAAATCGGCCACAACCGAATTAAAAAACATGTTGCTAGTGCGTAAAAAAGCCTTGGAAAATTTCGGCGAAAAAGCCATAACAGAAAATACACCCATGGCAAAACTGGAAGATGTGTTGGTGCCGGTGTACAATTACCACCGCTACCAATATGAGGCGGTTTGCAAACTGATTGGCGGTATGAATTACAGCTACAATGTACGTGCCGACCAGCAACAAAAACCGGAAGTACTGCAAAAAGCCACGCAGGTGCAGGCGTTGCAAACCGCACTTGAATGCTTACAGCCCGAAGTACTGCTAATACCAGATAGAATTACACAAATGATTCCGCCGAGGCCGCCACAGTACTATGGCGTTGGTGAATTGTTCAGCAAAAGAACCTTTTTAAGTTTCGACCCGATGGCGGCTGCAGAGGCACTAACAAACTTCAAATTGTCATTCCTGTTTAATGCCGAAAGAGCCAACCGGATGGTGCAGTTTAAAGCACAGGAAAAGAACCCTTTTTCGGCCAGCGAAAGCAGGCTGGGCTGGGAAGAAACATTGGACTACATTTTAACCAAAACATGGAAAACACCCAACACCTCCGGGCTGGCACAGCAGGTGCAAATGCAAACACAGCAAATGGTGATTACATGGATGCAGGTGCAGCAGAATAACAACAACGCTACTTATCAGGTAAAAGCTATTTGCTTTGAAAGATTACAATCGTTGAAAACTTTTATACAGGCACAGATGAAATTGTACCCGGCTTACAAACCACATTATGCTTATGCCATTGAAAGAATTGACCATCCAAAAGATGTAGTAATGCCGGAACATAAAGTGATCCCACCGGGGGCACCAATTGGTTGTGATTTTGAGGATTAAATTTTAAAGGAACAAGGTTCAGAACTCTGTACACCTCGCAAAATAAAGTAGTGGTTTTCTTCCCCGAAGGAGATACACAAAAATAGCTCCGGGGCCCGAATAACCGGGATGTTCCATAAAACCCGGGGAATAATTTGCAGCGGGTTATCAACCCCTAGGGGTAGAATAACAACCTTTCTTGTTAAGCCCCGTTGGGGTTTGGGAGATGTCATTATCAAATCCGTGGGTTGCACCCACGGCCATTATTGTTCAAGTCCTTCGGACTTTGCCTGCATTTTAAATTGAGATGGCTTTAAAACTTTTAGAGCTAAATTTATAATGAACTAAAGAGTTTCGAGGTTCAGGAATCAAGGTTCCAGTCCACATATAAACGCCATTTCTTAAAGAAATGGCGTTTCTGATTTGGGCATTTCAAAAAGAAGTACGGTTCTAAAACCCCTCCACCGGAGGGGTTTGGGGAGGCTTACGTTACCCACTTCAATTTCTGCTCCTTTAATTGATGCGTAAATGGGATGTGTTTTTCCTGGGCTTCGTGCCATTGTTTTTTAAGTTGGTGGTACCATTGGGCTTGTGTATCCGGGTCGCCTACGAGTAGTAGTTTGGGGTTGCTTTCTAAGCCTTCTTTTAATTTGGTAAAAACGCCCAAATCCTGCCCTATAAAGGTTTTGCCTAGCTTTTTTAGCGGTAGCCAGATGAATTTTACAAAGCCAATACTGGTGTAAAAAAACTGGTTCAATTCAGTTTCATTTTCGTTTATAGGCGTAAGGGTGGTAATGGAAACAATCTCATTTTTCTCCCCTACCAGAATATGTTCGAATCTGTTACCGGGTATTTCAAATTTTATCTCGGTGCTGGTACCGCCTTTTAATACTTTATAGCCTTTAGAGTTGGTAGATGGTTTGTGGCGTGCCATCATAAAGCCCATTTGGGTGGGCACAAAATGCTTCTCTTTTATCCGGAGCGATTTCTTGTTTCGCCAAAACCAGCTCTGGTGTACAAAGGTTACATGGGCCGGGTCTATAAGGCCAATTACTGCATGGTCCACGTTGCAGGGCAGTACCACGGTTTCTACATGGCGAAAAGTTTTATCTGCAGGTATTATTAAATCGGGTGGCGCCACTACCGATGCCAGATCGCCTTGCTTATTTTGGGGCATGTACACCCATATAGTGCCGCTCATTTCTTTACACAAATATTTTACTGCTTTAAACTTGCAGATGTTGATATTGCTATCGGGTGCCAAAGCCGGTATTTCTGTACACACCCCATCGCTGTTAAATTTCCAGCCGTGGTAGCAGCATTGTATTTCTTTACCATCGTACCAGCCATAGCTTAGCGGTACACCACGGTGTGGGCAGTTATCGCGTAGTGCAAATACTTCGCCTTCGGTAGTGCGGCCAAATACCAGCTTATCGCCGAGTAGTTCTTTGCTCAGTAATTTACCCACCTTCAGTTTTGCCGAAGGCATGGCCAGGTACCACATATTGCGTAAGTAAAGGGGTAGCGTATCGGCCATAGAAAGATATTTAGTACAAAGATGCTAATACAAAGATTGGCCACAAAGATGGCAGATTTATTTAGATGTATGTAAGATGGAAGGATTGGTACAAGAATGATTACAAAAAGTGAGAGGGCTAAGGCTGGCTGCCAACATTAATTTGCAGCGTATGAAACAAGTTGTGGCTATGCAAGGTTTAATAGTAGCAATCAGATGAATGGAGTCCCGTAATGCTACGGGATTTACAACGTTCGCCAATGTGGCTCCACCTAGCAACGGTTTTTGCTTGGCAAATAATCTTTTAATTCATTTACCTGCAAGATTCAGACGCCAGCATAGCGTCTCTACAAAATCCCCAATCCCCAATTCCTATTTCACCATAAACACTACATTTTTACCAGCAATAATGGTTTCTATTTTTATCAATTTGCTATTAAAATAGCTGTAAAGATCTTTTTTGCCTTTGGGTTGCGATAACTCGTATTGATGGTTGCCCAAATTTTTAATGGGCAAATACTTACCCTGAATTTCGCTGTAAACAGTAGTGTCTTTTACCGGTTCTTGATAATACAAATTGGTTACACATATCTTTATGGGGTAGGCTTCTGGCGTTTCTTTTTCATTGATGGTAACTGTATATTTATTGCCTTTTAATGCCACAGTGGTAACTTGATTCTGGCCTGGCATATTGCTCTCTCTGGTGGCACGGCTATTGGTAAGCAATCCGTTATACCAGTAGCTTTTTGTATGGCTAGCTACTTGTACAGTTACTAGCATTATGGCTTCTACCTGGCTGGTCATTTCGTATTGCACGGTTTTACCTTTTGTTTTTTTAAGCGTGTTTATTTCGCCTATTTTCTTATCACCCATTAGTACATCCATTTGCATTTTTTGGGTAAATGAAAACAAGGCTATGCTAAGCAGCAACGTTACAAAAACAGATTTTAGAATCATATTGGGTGTAAATTAAGAATGGTTTATTACAAAAAGACTGCCACTATTTTTAAGTACGAAATTATTGGTAAAATGATGATACCGCAGCCTGGAGTGAACTACTAAGCAATGAAGGAATAATACACCAAACATTTGCATTTATCAAAATGCCTTTTATTTTTTGCTTTCTTGTTAAATACAAATTGTAGCAACCAACTGTACAAGGGTTATGCACCATCGGCCAAACTGTCTTTTATTAGGCTTAAGCCACAGCCTTAGCACATTGAACCTTAGTTTGGCATTCAATTTGATGTTTAAACATTGAAATTTAAAAATAACAATTATGAAAGCGATATTTTATTCTGCCAACGAACGTGGCCATGCAGATCATGGTTGGTTAAATGCCCATCACTCGTTTAGTTTTGGGCAATGGTACCATCCAGAAAAAGTACATTTTGGTGCATTAAGGGTTTTAAATGATGATATAATAGCAGCTGGTGCCGGTTTTCCCACTCATCCGCATGATAATATGGAAATTATAACCATACCCTTGAGTGGTGCCATAGCCCACAAAGACAGCTCCGGTGGTAACGGTATTATTAATGTTGGCGATGTACAAATAATGAGTGCAGGTACAGGCGTAAAACATAGTGAATTTAACGCATCACAAACAGAACCGCTAAACCTGCTGCAGCTATGGGTTTTTCCGAAACTGGAGAATATAAAACCCCGTTACGACCAAAAAAGTTATAGTGCAGAAGGCCGTAAAAATAAGTGGCAGGTAGTAGTAAGCCCCGATGAAACAGATGGCGGATTGTGGATTAATCAGGATGCTGTTTTTGCCCTAACCGATGTAGAACCTGGCACAACTATCAGCTACAAAAAGAAATTTGCAGATAACGGGGTTTACTTTTTTGTAATAGACGGCCATGTAAAAATTGGTGATCAAAATCTTGACAAAAAAGATGCTATTGGCATATCTGAAACAGATGAATTTTCAATAACAGCCAATACTGCCGCAAGGATATTGGCAATAGAAATACCAATGTAGAAATAAAAAATAATCGAAACTAAAAATGCCGGGAAAGTTTTCCGGCATTTTTAGTTTTAGTTCTCTTCGCAACGTTTTTAACATGGGAAACGCCGGAAAGAAGGATTGTATGGGCTATAACGGACTTTTTAAGAAAACTTTTTAGCACCCAAGTATCAGGGGTGTCGCCATTTTAAAATAATCTGTGGGGATTATTTTATCCATACAACCCGTGTTTAAAAAACTCACTTTACGTTCTGATAATCATATTATTTATAAATACTAGTATGCTACAAATAGGGTTTAGTTTTCCTTTTCCGCATCTTTAGTTTTCTTCTTTCTTGTTTTACTATATAAACTGCCAAAGCGAAGACCAAAATGAACATCGGCCTGTTTGCTATTACTAAACAAAGCAGTAATAATACTACCCGAACCTACAAATAATGGCCCCAGCCTAATAGATGCTCCGGCATTAAAACCTGTAATATCGTTAGTGCTAAGCGGAACATATAACCCAATCCGGCGCCCTTCGAAGCGGGGAGTAAGGCTAAAGGTATTATAGTTGGCTAAGGTATTTACATCATCTGTAGAGGTAAGGGCTACCTGTGCAGCACCAGCTACATAAAAACCTTTGTGCAGGTGTAAATCGGCATCTATCTGAAGGGTGGTGGGCATGCCTATTTTTAGCTTGTTGGGCTTGGTATTTGGCACCTCTGAAAAGAATTGGGGATTTTGTCTAAACAAAGGTTTGTAGCCATCAAGGCCGGCTTCTTTTACCTGATCCAGATAAAAGCGTCTTACACCAACTATGTTTACATTATAGTCGCCGCCACGAGCAGTATCAAGGTCGTACTGCATGCTGCCAATATCGGTAATGGCTATGCCTAATTTAAAGGCATACTTATTTCTTTCACGATCGGCCTGGCCGTTGGTAAGTGTAAATTTTTCGGGATGCGGCCTAAATTCGTACACTACCCCAAAATCAAACCCGATACCCTGTCCTTTAAATTTTGCAAGGTCGCTAACCCCAAGGTTATTTACGTTTACGCCGCCAAAGGCCATATTAATTCTGCCTGTAGTATTGGTAAGGTAATTATCTTTTACAGCAGCGTCGTAATTAACTGTGCTTTTATAATTATTTGTAAAGCCTATGCTGGCAGCGGCTGCACCTGCAAGGTATTTGCCACTAGCTCCGGCTTTAAGAAAATGCTTGCCTTCGCTTACTATAACCTGCCCCCAGCTAACGCCCAGTTCGGCCCAGCCGTTAATGGCTAGCTTCATAGGCTGGTTATTGCCGCTGGTGTAGGGTAGGGTAGGGTCTGGCTCTGGCTCTGTGCTGGCTTTGGTAATGTACTTACCATCTATATTGGTAATATTAACCATAGCCCGCACCCTGCTGGTAATAGCTAATGATGTTTTTTTGCCTACATTAAACATCAGTGAAGGGCCAAATACATCCACATTTACATTGCCAGTGGTTGACTGGCTTTCGCCAAAAAGGAGGCTTTTTAAGCTGTCGGCATTTAAACTTTCGGTTAGCTTTTTAAAGTTAAAAGATGCCTTGTCGTTGTTTACCAGGGCATTTACAGAAAGCAAGTTAAAGTCGAACCGGTAGCGGCTGTCTGCTATATTGGCGGGGTTAAAAAACACCCCATTTACACCCGTGTAATTGCCGGCACGGTAGCCGGGAAAGGTTTGTGCAGTAGCTGCCATAAAACCTGTGGTGGCCAATAACGAGAATAAGATTTTTTTCATGATTAGGGTGTTTGGTGAAAAAGGATGGATATCTGCATAAAGCCAGATCATATACAAGCCTCAAATATCGAAAGTATAATCAAACGGCAAAATTTAGGTTTTGCATACTTTTCTATTTTTTAAGGTAAGCACATTGTTTGTCCTTATCATTTCAAACATTGAAATTACAAGGTTGGCCTATGGCTGGCAATACCTATTAAGGGGTATTTTTTGAGGATTTTTTATAAATAAAAGCCATAATTGGTTATAAATAATTTGAATTGTATTTGTACCGGAAGTTTGTTGTGAGCCTTTTTTAATGTTCAAAATTTGTTTCAAAAATTCCCCTACCGCACTATCATCACATTTCCTTTGGTATCTATAACCTGCCCGTTATCGCATACCATGCCCAGGCTATACACATACACATCCGGAGCTAGTTTTTCTCCTTTATATGTGCCATCCCATCCCTGGCTTCTGTCGTTGGTGCTAAAGTTGAGCCGTTCGAAAAGCAGCTGGCCCCAGCGGTTGTACACCCTTAAAAAACGAACCGATTTTATGCCTTCGCCACGAGGGTAAAATACATCGTTGGCTCCATCTCCATTTGGCGTAAACGTATTAGGTATAAATACACTTTCGTTGGTACAGAGTAGTTTAATAACCCGGGTATCGCTGGCTTCGCATTTAAAAGCATTACTTACAGTTACTGTGTATGTTATGGCGGCTCTTGGCGTGGCAATTGGGTTGGGGCAAGTGGTGCAGCCAAGGTAGGTTGCAGGCGACCATCTGTACTGGCTAATATCTGTGCTGTACTGTGGCAGTAAGGTAAAACTGCTACCTACCATAACCGTTGTATCAGGGCCGGCTTCTACTGTGGGTAGTGGTATATGGTTTATTGTAAATGTGGCCGTTTGTGTAAAGCAATTATCTGCCCCATAACCTGTAACTGTGTAGGTAGCCGTATCTGCTGGCCGGGCAACGGGGTTGGCAGAGGTGGTACTGCTAAGGCCGGGGCCGCTCCACACATACCGCAAAGCACCGTTTGCTTGTAGTTGTACAGCAGATCCTGCACATACAAAAGTATCCCTTGGCGCCGTCATGGTAAAGGGTTGTGTTACCTGTACCAGTACACTATCTGTGGCTTTACAGCCTGCAGTATTTGTAACAATTACTTTGTAACGGGTAGTGGTGGGCGGGTTAGCAATTGGTGTGGCACTAGCTGCATCACTAAGCCATAAAGATGGCGACCAATCGTAAGTGCCACCACCTTGTGCCCTAAGTGTTACACTGGCACCGAGGCAAATTTTCTCGGTAGCATTATTTAATCCCGGCACGGGTATTGGGGCTACTACCAACGTTCTGTCGGTTGTATCTGCACAGCCGGTGGCATTTGTAACTATAAGTCGTATTACATAATTTCCTGCTGTGGCATAGGTTTGGATTGGTGGATTTTGAACAGCAGATGTATTGCCATTACCAAAACTCCAGCTCCAAATAATGCCCGTTGGGTTATTTACCGTGCCGGTAAAACTACTGCTGCTGCCAGCACATATTGGTGCAGGCTGTGCAAAATCTCCCTGTGGTGTAGCACTGGCATTTATGGTTTGGGTGCTGGTACTTGTGCAGCCGCCCGGTGTAGTTACAGTAAGTGTTACGGTATAATTACCAGGTAGGGTATAGGTAAATGTTGGGTTGCGAATAGCAGAAGTGTCTGCTGCAATGCCGGTGCCAAAATTCCATTGATAACGAATAGCAGTGGCTACACTGCTAAAGCTTACCGGGGCTGGAGTACAGATAGCAGATGCCGATTTGGTAAAGCTGGCATCGGGTTTTGGAACCACTGTAACCGTTACAGAATCTTTAGCCGGCAACACCGTGCAGCCATCGGTAATGGTTACCAGATATTTTGTAGTTATAGTTGGGCTTACAGTAATGCTATTACCCATACCAGTACTGCCCCAGTTATAAATGTACGGCCCGCCATTGCCACCCAATGCTGTGGCAGTTAGGATAGTGGAATTGCCTTCGCAAATGATTGCTGTGCCGCTTATGCTTGCTGTAAGCGGAAGCCTAACCGTTACAGTGGTGTTGATAATACTATCGCAACCGGCAGCACCGGTAAGCGTATCCCGGTAAAGACCTGCTGCGTATACGATGCGACCGCCAGGTAGGGTATAGTTTTGCCCTGTGCAAATAGTAGCAGCTTTGGCATTAATAGTTACCGGAGTAATGCTTAGCACAACTGTGTACCTGATGCTGTCGCAGCCACGAATATTTCTTAATGTATCCAGATAAGTACCAGCTGCTGTAACCAGCCTGCCCGAAGGAAGTATGTAAGATTTTCCACTACAAGCAGATGCATTGATATTGGATAATGTAGCCATGTCCACCGAAAGCGTAAGCTTTGTAATAAGGCTATCGCAGCCGGAAGCGGTTCTTACAGTATCGCTGTAAATACCCCCTGTGGTTATTATTCTTCCCGATGGTAAAGTGTACGATTTACCCGCACAAATACTGGCTGTAGTAATGTTGCTAAGTGCCGCTCCTATTGATAGGTTCACCGTGGTTACAAGGCTATCGCAGCCATTGGTGTAGCGGATGGTGTCCTGGTAAATACCCGTTGTATTTACTATTCTTCCCGTAGGCAAAGTGTACGATTGCCCGGCACAACGGCTAACTGAAATATTGTTGGTTTTCTTACTATAAACCGTAAGGTTAACGGTAGTGTGAAGGCTGTCGCAAGTATTTACATAACGTATGGTATCGTTATAAATGCCAGTAGCCGAAACCTGCCTGCCCGATGGTAATGTGTATAATTGCCCACTACATACAAAGGCGGCTTTATTGCTTTGCAAAGCAGCATAAACAGTGAGTTGTAATGTGGTAATAATGCTATCACAACCAGCAGTATTGCGTAGGGTATCCAGATAGGTTCCTGCCGTGGCAATTATCCTGCCACTGGGTAGTATATAAGATTGACCATTACAAATAAAGGCATTGGTACTGCGAGGTGTAGCTACCGTAACGGCTAGGGTAATGGTACTGATAAGGCTATCGCAAAGGCGTCCGTTTTTCAATGTGTCGGTGTACAAACCAGCTGCATTTACTATTCGGCCAGATGGCAATGTATAACTGTTTCCGGCACAAATGGTAGCAGTGCCTGTAACCATCCGGGCGGTATCTACGGTAAGGGTAAGGTTGGTAATAAGGCTGTCGCAACCAAATACACTTTTAACACTATCTCTATATAAGCCGCTATTGGTTACAGTTATACCCGAGGGTAAAATGTAAGTCTGGCCTTTGCAAATAAATGAAGCTGTGTCCTTAATTACTGGCGTGCCTACTTTTACTTCTATAACGGCGACGATGCTATCGCAGCCACGTTGGTTGCGAGTAGTATCGTTGTAAACGCCGGGCATGGTAACTACTCTTCCGCTTGGCAATGTGTAGCTTTGGCCTGCACATATACTGGTAATATTGTTTATACGTTTTACAGTATCTACCCCTAATGTTACCGTAGTAATAATGCTATCGCAGCCACGGCTGTTTTTAAGGCTGTCTTTATAAATGCCTGCAAGGCTTACAATGCCTCCACTTGGTAGCGTATAATTTTGCCCCTGGCAAATACGGGCTGTTGTAACTGCCGTTTTAAAAGAATCAACACCCACAACCAAAGTATCTCTAAACGTACAGCCTCCAAGGTTAATATCTACCCAATAAGTACCTGCTTTGGTAATGGAGAAAATAGGGTTGGTACTACTGTTTTGCCAGGTGTAAGAAGAAGCTCCGCTTATAGTTGCGTTAGCAGCATAAGGCATCCGTGCCTGGCAGAAACTGGTGTCGTTACCCAATGGTCGCAGGCTGGTGCTCACTACCTGAAAAGAATCTCTGACGATGCAGCCACGCAGGTAAATATCTACCCAATAATAGCCCGGTTGGCTTACTACGATAGATCCGGTTACTGCACCCGTATTCCATTCGTATTGCTCACCTTGTCCACGGTTTGCATCCAGCGTTACTTGGGGCACACTACAAATTGCTTTTGTTTGTAATGCTCTTTTTGCAATTGGGTTTACATATAGTTTAAGTGTGTCTGTGGCTTTGCAACCATTATAGGTAACTACTACCCATGGGTTTACAATTCCGCCCACTGTAAGGGTAGGTTGCGTACTGCCATTGTACCATGCATAAGTGCTTCCGGTATGCGATGTAGCATTTAGTAATAAAGTAGAAGCATTCGTACAAATAACCGTATCGTTACCAAGGTTTACAGATGGTCTTGCTGGTATAGTTATGGTTTGTATAACGGAATCTTTTTTACCACAAATACTATTGTTAAGCACCAGCTTAACGGTATAGGTTTGGGCAGTGGTAAGAGCCGGGTAAAAGAACCTTGGCGATACTGCATTACTGGTTTGGCCATTGTACCCAAAATCCCACTGGTAGCTAATGGATGTACCAAAGGTGGAAAAGTTGGTAAAAATTACATCCTTGTCTTTGGTGCAATCGAATTGTGGGGTAAAGTTGGCCACACCAATACAGGTACTTGCGGGCTGGCAGGTATCGGCATGTACTACAGCGGAAATGTTAAGGTCTATATCGCCAACCACTTGCTGGTTTTGGTATAAAATGGGTGAAAAAACCTGTATATAATAGCTATTGCCGGGGCTAAGGCATTTATAGGTATTTCGTGTAAGGGCATCCTGCACACAGCTTTGTTCCTGCATGGCGCCGCAGGTGCCGGTCATCATCCGGTATTTAATATCGGTGCTGGTGGCATTTGTTTTTTCGTTAATAAAAACAGTAACATCTAATGTATCAGTTCCGGTAATATCAAGACGGTACCAGCTTGTTTTATATTTTATAGTTTCGGCACCGGCGGGGCAGGTAAGGGTTGGGTTAAATTCTCCATAATCGGTACCTATAGTATGGCAATCTACTGTAACCGGAACCACTCTGTTTCCGGGGCCAGTAAGCCCTGTTATCATTGGTGTGCTGCAAAAGTCACCGGCAGAAGGAATAATTTCTATTTGCGGATATACATCTTCGTTTAACGCATTGCAGCCTGGTAAAATAATATAATAGGTACCGGGGCTGATACATTGTTGCGCCCAGGTGCCATTATTACCATAGCTGGTAGTGTAGGGCAGGTGTAATAATCCGGTTGAAGAAGAATCGTTTGGTTTTATCTGCCTGAATAACTGTATATGATCATAATACCAGTTATTAGTGTTTTTGAAAAATGCCGCATAGCGGATGGTGCCTGTAACCGTGGTGGTAAATTTATACCATAACGTTTTTTGACAATTAGTATAGGCATATAAGGGGTCGGGCAAATCTTTGGTGGCACAGGTAAAATTATCTGTTGCTCCTTTTTTAATGCCGCTATTTACAATGCCCATATCGTTGGCCTCACTAAAGTGGTCGAATTTGGGAGGAGCAGCACTTACTGAATCAAAAAGCAGCGAAACTTCTACCTGACTGTTTGGGTTTAAGGTATGAACACCTTCGTATGGATACGGGTTTTTATTATCTACCAAAACATAATAACGGGTAGGGGTAAATGAACATGGTGGCACAAAAAAGCTTACCTCATCCACGCCATAACAGTAGGTGCTCACAATATTTGTTTTTATTAACTCAAGGCCCTGAGCAAGTGTAGAATCAACCAGCCCATTGTTTACAACGGTTGTAAATGGCAAAGTGCCGTCAACATTGCTTTTGTAAACAGCAAAATTATATTGCTGATAAGATGACTGTTTACCTAAGGTTTTATTTTTCACCTTCACCTTTATTGAACCTGCATGGTTAAGGGTAAATGTGTACCAAAGGTTGCGTCTGTCTATGGTGTATTGGTCGGGGGCAGTGGTGTTATTATTGTGTAGTGCTATGTTGTTGCCGGGTTCATAAATACGGGGATTATATAATACATAGCAATTGGCATCATTTGGGTCAGTCGGTCTTGAACCGGTGGTGCAGTAAAAGAAATCGTTGCTTGGGGTACGGCCTGTGTTTAATGGGTTTACATCTCCCGGCTTGCCGTTGTACCAGGTACTATCGGGTACCACTGCACCAAAATCGTATGCCTTGCTTGCATGGTCGAACCGGCTTTGGCCTACCTGATCTATATAAATTGTGGGGGTTACTGCATTACAATTGTAAGAGGCAGGCGCATAAAAAACTAAAGTGTAATAGCCAGGTTGCAGTTTGCAATACTCCATGGCTCCTTTTTTGCTAAGGCATGGTTGAAATGAGTTGGCTGTTTTTAGTAACAAGCTATCGGCGGTGCGTACATCAAACGGATATACTGTTCCCCAAAGACTTTCATCTATACCATCAATATGCACGAAAGATTCCTGGGTTATTTGAAACACATAAAAAGCTACTTTGGTATTATTAGCATTACACTGTACTATATTTTGTTTTATAAAACCGGTGTCCTGGCTACAATCAAAATTTTCTCTGTTAAGTGTATAAGTAGTGCCAAATTTTGGATAGGCCACCGTGCTTCCTGTTTGTGCTTTGTATTCTATTTTATACGGTAAGCCAGTAAGGGTATCTACAGAGGCTTTATGTGGCCGGTTAAATTTTGGCGTGGCACAAGCTTTGGTTAATGTTATTTGAAAATTATTTGGCAGCCCCAAATCAGACGTTTGGTAATTTACATTTCCTGTAATCAATGGGGCTATATAGCTTGGCCCATAGCCATAGCAAACAACCGTGTACCAGCCCGGTTCAAAAGATTCGCAGGCTCCGTTGGTAGATTGATTTGTTTGACATACCCATTTGTCTGCAATTTTTCTTAGAGTATTAATGCCATCTGTGACTTTGCCCTTAAAAACAGTAAATTTTCCTGCATAATAATATGGCCATACATACATGTAAATATTGATACCGGCTGGCTGGCTTAAATAAAATTGCCGGTATATGAGTTTGGTATAGTTAACTGTGGCGTTGTAAGCACATGGTGCAAGTCCATCAATGGTAGCAGGATTATCCAGGCAGGTAAAAGTGTCAATGGTGGCATATACATTACCATTTACATTATTCAACCGTTGCCACAAATCGCCCATGTTTTCCGCATTGGCGGGGTTGGCATATTTTGTTTGGGTAATTTTGGGCGTTACTTTAATATCAGAGGCTACACTTAGCCGGTTATCAAAATTAATTAAGGTATAAGTGCCGGGCACGGCACAGCCAAATCTTGAATAGCCGTTATTAAACACAGTCAGGCAATTTGTGTACGGTGTAAGCCCAGTAAATCTTTCGGGAAAATTGCGTTTGTTCTGCGTTGCCGTAAGGTCTTCAGCATCGCCTTTATACAGCTTTGAGTTGAGGCTATAATAATCGGAGAAATAGAGCATCATGCTATCATCCAAAATAAACTCCCGGTAACTGGCCTTGGTAAGCTGCTGATTAGAATAGGGGAAACAAAGGGTATCGGATGGCATTACTGTATTGGCGCAGCCAAATGTGTCGGTTTTGGCTGCATAAGTTATATTGGGTAATAGTGGTTGCATTACCCCAAGGCCGTTGGTATTTAGTTTATCTACCCTGCCGGCGGCGTTAAGGGCAAACTTGTTAATATCTACTTCTTTGCGTACATATAATTGCAGGTTATAGCTGCTGCCAAGGCCACCATTAAAGCACAATGCGTTATTAGCCGAATTGTACAAGGAGCCTGAAGAATAAGAGTTACCAGGTTTGAAAGAATCAACCGCCATTACCTGTAATACATAATCGCCGGGGGCTAAGCAACCAAGATGACTGCTTTGGTAAGTGTTGTAGTTAAATGATGCAACTAAATTATTGGTATCTAAATCGGTACAATTGGCTGTAAGGCTTTGTTTATATAGCCGCAGGTATAATAAGTTGCTACAAGTAAAATCGTTGCCCGAAAATAAAATAGAAGTGGTAGTAGCCAGGTTAAAAGAAATAAAACTGCTAAGGTTATAGCGGTTGCCACCGTATAAAATGCCGTTTGCAGGCATACTTTTAGGGCAGTTGTTTTGGCTATGCCGGCTGTTACAGCCAAACACATCGGTAATGGTGTTTAATTGTCCGGATGAAGTATTATTAGCCAGTAGAATACCCATCTTATTGGGTGTAGCAAGGCTGTTAATAGGTAATGGGCCTTTCGTTGCCTGCCTTCCTTTCCAATCGGCACCTACACGTATGGTTTGTACAAAATCTTTATGAAACAATAACTGAACGGTATAAGTTGTATTCGGCAAAAGGTCGCCGCATTTATAGGTTTTTTTACTTAGTACATATAAATCCGTCAACAGGCTATCGCAGCCGCCTTTTTGCACAAGGCTTGCTACCGGTGTGGTGGTTGCATCGCCCTGATACAAGCGGTAACCTACTTTTATAGTTGGCGTATTATAAGGCAGGCTTGTTGCAGCCATCCAGGTATTGAGGTAATCCATATAAGCCGGGGTAGTAAAAGTGTACCAAATACTTTTGGTATAATCTTTAAAACTGGTAGTGGGCAGGCACACCTCATTGGCATCATCTATGGTTTGGCAGCTAATATCTACATCCTGAAATTTTTGCTGAAATGCAGTAAGGTTGCCTAATTGTAAAGCATTGGCAGGTTTATCGTACAAGGCTGGCGAAGGTTCTACCAGCTCTACTGTAATAAAAACCGGTCCATTGGCATTCAGATTACTGGTTACCTGTACCAGATAATCTCCCGGCTCCACACAGGGGTGAAAGCTACTGCCAAAAATTTCTATAGGGCTAAACTTGGTGCTTATTTGCGCATTGCCGGGTATGCAGGTATTGGCTTTATAAACCGCAAACCCAACATTGCCAGCCTGTATGCCACTGCCCGGCTGTGCCAGGCTTATACGTGCACCACGGGTGGTGGGCAGGCTAAATTTATACCATATACTTTTTTTATTAAGCCCAGCCACTATAATGGATGGGGCAAAGGTTTCTCCGGTTTGTAGCGTGGCGGCAGTAAGGTCGTTTTGGGAACTGGTAAAAAGGCCAAGGCTAAAGCCGCCATTGGGTATGGTTACCGAAATGGCATTGGCACAATTATCGTTAGGTGGTTGTGCCATAGAGGCTGCTACTATCAAAAAGAAGAAAAGAGTGGTGAGTATGCGTTTCATTAAAAGAAAGGTTTAATAGGTTAGGTTTGTTTTTTGGTACTGTGAGTTGGGCTGAGGCTCCAATCTCTTAGCCTCTCACCCTCTTTCCCTCTCCGGTTAGAGGGGGACGGTGCTTTTCTAAACATTTAGTTCTTCCATATCAGCTTTTGTAGTAATCTGGGCTACTCCAGCAATAATAAATTTCTTGAACCTTGGACTTTGAACCTTAGACCTTAGGCCTTGTTCCTTGAATCATTTCCGCTTAAAATCTCGGACACCTAACACTATTCAAACTGCTATTTGTATTGCGGGTAAAAGCCCTGTAACTGAGAGATAACTCGTAACCTCCAGCACCCTGGCTTGCAGATTTAAGTTTCGAAGTATTGATGTCGTAACTAAGCCCCACATCTAAATGGTTATAACTCAATTTAAACATGGGGATGATAGCATCATTTACCCGTATTAATAACCCGCCGCCAATTTTGAGTGCACTAATGGCATTGTCGGGGTCGGCCATTCGGTCGGTAAGTGAGTAGGAAAATAAAGCTCCGCCAATGGTTTCGGTGTATGGCCCCTGTTTCAGATAATTCAGTTCTGCCTGTAGTTCCACCTTGTCGCTTATCCAGCTTTTTATACCGGCATTAAATTGCCATTTGGGGTTTAGCTGTATTTGGGTGGCTAAATAACTGGCCTTGGGTTTATTAAAATGCCAGTACGATGCACCCACATAATAGTTAGTGTATTCGCCAATAGTACTGTTGTAAGATAGGCCAGTAGCCATGTCTGCAAAGGTGGTGTTAAGGCCAATAAAGTTTTCGGCAGTAGAGGCAAATGGATTGTACCTGCCAGCTTGATACTGATTATCGAAGGTTAGGTTTTTACCACTAAACTGCCGCTGTACAAAGCCAGCCATAAAACCTGCCGACAGGTAACTGTTTTTGTTGCCATTCAGCGATTTATGAAAATTAATAACCGGTAAAACTTGCATGGTTTTAAGTTGCTGAATGCCGGCCACATCGTAAAAGGTACTAAGGCCAATGGTCATAAAATCATCGGCATCACCTACGCCAAATTTGTATTCACCGTTAAAAACACTCGTTTTGTATGGATAAGCTACCGAAGCCCATTGGTTTCGGTAAACGCCTTGCAGGCGTATATCTCCGGTAAAAACACCCGCCAATGCCGGATTGCGGAGCAGTGGTGTTTCAAAAAACTGTGAGAGGTGAATATCTTGTGCCGTGGCAGGTGTAATTAAAAGTGCTTGTACGGCAATAGTAAACAGAATGAAATATTTTAGTTTCATGCAGAAAAGTTTAGGGAGAATACTATTTTGCTCCAAAATATCTGGTTATGATATTTCAGTATCAAATGAATTTGTGTTTGTGTGTTTGTTTATTTTTAAAATTCTTGACGCCAAGTTAGTTATGTTAAAAATCAATTACAAATGTCAGATCATCACTTCAGCTTATTTTGCCTCACTTTATTTTGCTATGCATCATCATGTTGCTTGTGATAATATATAATACACAAATATCTGGCTACAAGAATTAAAAATTAATCGTGTTTTAACGGGATTGTATCGTTTTATCACAGGGTTATATTTTTGAGTTGAGTAAATAGGTTGGCTAATTTTTTTTGCTATAACAAAATTACCTTTTGCACAAACCATGGCCAATACCTACAAAGTAGTATTTTCCATAACCTGCTCTAAAAACCAAAACCTGCCCATTATCTTTAAATCTTTGATAGTACCTAAACCCATATTACAGCGTTTAAAAATGGCAGTATTGCTCTGCCTGCTAGTATGTTTTTATTCGGCCAAAGGCCAAATTAATTTCTTTTATAATGAAACAATAGCTAAGCCTTCACCTCAAATATTTAGCTATTTTGTAGATAGTTCCAGCAGTCGCACAGAAGACCGGTATTTAGCTATTAAGCAGCAAATGCAGCCAATGGTTGCAAACAATGTAAACCTTACTTACAAAAACGAAATGCTATGGTTGCGTATATCCATGGGCAACCTTGAAAACAATGAAAGACTAAGGTATTTAATGCTTCGCAACCCTCATATAAATTATTTAGGCTGCTGGATATTTAATGGCGACAGCCTTGTAAAAAGCTTTAATCCCACCGGAGATCATTATCCTTTTAACAGCCGCACTTTACGCCATCCGGCTTTTGTATTTCCGCTGCCACAAACAGATTTGGCCAATACCAGTTTGCTTTTATTGATTGATAAAAGAAACGAGCAACTCAATATTCCCATTCATCTGTTTACCGAAGAAGGGTTTATAAAACACAATCAGCAGGATGATTTATTGGCAGGCATCATAACTGGCATTGGGATACTGCTTTTTATACTAAACCTGTTTTTATATTTTAAAATGAAAGAACGCCTGTACATTTTTTACGGGCTGTATGTGTTCGTGGCTTTTCTGTACATCTTATGCGATTATGGCCTTTCATTTATGTACATTTTTCCTAACTTCTATCAGGCCGCCGATTTAACCCGTCCTTTAGCCATCAGCATTGCAGCACCATTGTATTTATTATTCAGCATTCAGTTACTCGATGTAAAAAAGAAAATGCCGGTAACCAATAAATGGGTGATGCGGTACCTGGGGCTTTATCTGTTGGTGTTTTTGGCGGGCATAGTTTTAATGCGAACTTATGGCACCGTAAGAATTGTATTACTGGTACTGATGCAGGTTTTCCAGAACCTTAATACCTTAGTTACCCTGGCATTTGCCATTATGGGTTTTAGAAAAAAAGTTCCTTACAGTGCTTTTATCATTGCATCCAGCATCATTTTAATGACCACATTTTTTTTCTTTATGAATTTTTTGGCAGGGCATATCAGCGACAATTTTTTTACCCGAAACCTGATGAATATTGGCTTTACACTGGAAATAGCCATCCTGGCTTTTGTACTCACCTTGCGTTTTAGAGATTATAAAGAACGAAGCGAAGCACTACTACGGCAGGTAAATATTCAGCAGGAACAGATTTTTAAAAACCTAACGGATTATCAGGAAAAAGATATGCTCCGCATCAGCAGCTTGCTACACGATTCTGTAGGGGCGGGCCTTTCGGCGTTGAGGTTAAATCTGGAATCGGCTCAAAATGACGAAAAGGAAAGTGCTTTAAAAATAAAAAATTCTGTAAAGCAAATTACGGAGCTGGCCAATGAAGTTCGCCGCATTTCGCATGGCCTGTCGCCTATTTTGTTGCAAAAAAATGGATTGGTTTCGTCGCTTACTGCCACCATTAATAATATCAATAGCAGTAACCGGCTGCATATCCAATTTGAGTCGATAGGCTCATTAGAAAAGATTTCTTTTAGGTACGAAATGCTGGTGTACAATGTGGTGCAGGAGCTCATCCAAAATATTATAAAACACTCCGGAGCTACCGAAGCCATTGTGCAACTGATGCTGGAAAACGAACTTGTTTCAATTTATGTGGAAGATAATGGGCATGGGTTTCACCAAGCCACGGTTACAGATGGATTAGGTTTTTTACAAATCAAACAATTGGTTACGTTTGTAAATGGGAGTTTGCACCTGCAGGCCATCGCTTCAGGCGGTTTACAGGTGTCAGTAGAATTCCCGGTTTTGCCAGATGAACGAACCCATAAGGATACTGATAGCCGATGACCATCATTTTTTTGCCGAAGGTGTAGTAAATGCCCTTCGGCCGCATACCCAATACACCGTGGTGGCTAGTGTTACCAGTGGCGCCGAAGCATTGGCAGCAATACCTATTTACAACCCCGATATAGCCATACTAGATGTAAATATGCCCGGCCAAAGCGGTATCCATATAATGCATATAGTTAAAGCTAAATGGCCACGCATTAAAATATTAATCCTGAGCATGTACATGCCCTCCGACATTAAGCTACAGCCCCAAAAAGAAGGTATAGATGCCTATGTTTTAAAAAACTCAGGTACCGAAATTTTATTAACAGCACTAGGAGAGCTAACCCTGGGACAAACCTTTTACGATCCTAATATTCAACTACAAAACCATCATAGTGCCGATGGGTTTAGCCAAACCTTAAAACTAAGCAGCCGGGAAAAAGAAATTCTGCAAATGATAAAGAACGGCGACAGCACCAAAGCCATTGCCACCACGCTCTACATCAGCGAACTCACCGTAAAAACCCACCGCAAAAATATTATGGCCAAAATGGATGCGAAGAATGTGGCGGAGTTGATAAGGAAGAGTGGGTAGAAATTAGCTCGATGGTCATTTATTAGAAGGTCATTGTTTGCTGCACAGAAGAAAATTTCAGAAACTAATTCGCTGTTAATCTTTACGGATTGCATCTCAAACTAAAGGAGTCACCCAGCCATCAGCAAAGCCTTTCTTCGCCTACTTATCACTATGCTTTCACCATTAGTAAGCAATAGGTTATTATAATTAGCCCCATTAATTTCCTGCATAAACATTTTGTTTACCAAATGACTGCGATGAACCCTTGTAAACATTTGCTGAGGCAAATGATCTTCAAACCAATGGAGCACTTTGGCTACCGTCATGGGATGGCCGGTGGCAAAATAAATTTTGCTGTAGTTGCTTTGGCCTTCTACCCTTATTATTTGTTCGGCCTGTACCAGGCGAATGCCACGGTCGAAGGGGATGTTTACTAAGTTCATAATTGTTTTTTAGTCATTGGATCAATAAGTCAATGGTCATTCGGTCAATAGTCAATCGGTCATTTGTTAATAGCTCAACAGGTCATGGGCAAATGACCCCTTTGACCCAATGACATTTTTTTAAAGCCTTGGTTCATGTCTCCACGAAACACAGTAATGATGGCACGCTGCTTAAAACCTATAAGGTCTTTTCTAACAGTTTTTTACATTCAGTGGTCTCAAAAAGACCTTATAGGTTTATGGGCGGCGGCGGTGTGTGTTAATTGGGTGGAAGGGTGAGGCATTTACCTTTCACATCGGCTATGCGGCTATTGGTTGTTT
Organism: Chitinophagaceae bacterium; assembly: GCA_043760535.1. GTDB lineage: Bacteria > Bacteroidota > Bacteroidia > Chitinophagales > Chitinophagaceae > JAZKFT01. Next base: position 2,048 of record JAYUOV010000308.1, on the reverse strand, counting down.
GTATAGTAGCACCATTGCGAACCTGAATGCTTGCAGCCTGTGCATTGGCGGTGCTGATGATGCAAGGGTTGGGTGTAAGGCCTGTAATAATTACATGCGTTCTGTCCGTTGGCACTTTACCAGTACTCCAGTTGCCGGGTGTATGCCAGTTACTGCTGATGGTGCCCGTCCAGGTAGCTGTTTCCAGCACTACGTGGGCAAATGCAGTATCGGTACATCCAAAGCCATTAGTAACTACGAGCCTGTAGGTGCCGGGGATAGCCAAAGTGGGTGTGGGTGTGTTCCACACGGCGGTGAGGCCGGTGGTATTGTAAAAAGGAACAATATTGGTGGTTTCGCCCGGGCACACATGGTACACGGTACTATCCGGACCAAGGTTGGGAGTAGGTTTGCTGGTTAGTATTACAGAAGCGGTATCGGTACAACCTTGTGCATTAGTGCCTATTATCTGGTAGGTGCCAGCTTCCACACTATCGGGCCGGGTAAGCGGTGTAAATGCATTATCGAAATAGCTATATGTAAGAGAGCCATCGGTAAAATTTTGTATCAGGTTGTATCCACGGCCTATACAATAGGTACGGTTAAGATCGGCTCCTATATCAGGTTTAATAATGTTGATAGGAGCAGAAGTATCACCCACAAAAACCGGGCTGGTGCTGCGTACCCGGATGCGATAGCCTGTGCCGTTGGGTATGCCGAATGGAATGGTAAGGTTGATGGTATTTAGCTGGTTAATACTATTGCCATTTGCAGCAATACTTGCCGAAGATGCAGGTACAGCAAAGCTTCCGGACGCATCGCTTAATTCTGCTATATAATTATTGCCTACATCGAAAGCACCGGTACTGCCAATTTTAACTGTTATTACATCTGCCTTGCAGGCAGTAGCAGGCACGGTATCTTTTATATTTAATTTATAAACGTTTACCGGCAAAATGCTGCTATCACCAAGGCAGCCGTATTGGTTTGTTTCCAGTACAAAAATATTACTGTTAAAAACATGTGTTGCAGGCTGGCTCCACAGCAGGTTGGCTGTATTGGTCGTTTGCCCTCCAGCTACGCTGCCACCGGTTAGTGTCCAGTTCCAGTAACTGCCTGCGGCGGTGGGTACCGTATATGGCCAGGTGTAAGTGCCGTTTACATGTGTGCGGCCGATAATGGTTTGGGCGTAGGGTCGGTCGTGGATGGTAAGAGTGTATTGGCTGGTAACACCTGTTATACTTGCATTGCTGCTGCTTACCCGTAGTTTATAAGCATTTCCTTCAGCAAAATGGGCAGGCAGGTAGCAAGTAATCAGCCCGGCATTTGCTACCGAATTAACTGAGCCAAGAACCGGCGGTGTAGCTGCAAACACACCAGCCGCATCGCTTACCTCTACCTTAAAAGTGTTGCCGGCAGTGTAAGTGCCACTTGCCTGGTAGCCTATGCTAAAGCTATCTCTGGCACAGAGGGTTGTTTTGGTAATACTGTTTACCACAATGGCCGGAGCAGCATTATAGGGAGATAGGGTAAAACTGTCAACATTATCGTGACTCCAGGCACCATTAGCATCTTTGGTACGATAAAATATTTTGTGCTTACCTGCAGCCAGACCTGTAATATTAGCATTTAGTACAATACCAGGTAGATTGCTGTTATTGGTTATGGCCACCGGATTGGCTTTTCCATATCCCGGATCGGTGTCTAAATAATACTCAAGTCTGGTAATGTTTGGCGGTGTATTCTCTGGTGGTACTTTTGCAAAAAGCCATTTGTTATCGTGGCTCCAGGCTTTGATGGCATCCTGGGTTCGGATGCCTACAATTGTAACACCCAAAGGATAACTTGAAATATTTAATGTAATTGAACCACTTACATCTGTTGCAGCGCCTGTGGTGGTTACAGGTATTCCATTTCCAAAACCCGGGTCGGTATTTACATAGTATTCCGTACGGGTAATATTAGGTATGGCACCATCTTGCAAGCCTGCTCCCAGTTTTGCAAAAATCCATTTGTTGTCGTGGCTCCATGCACCGTTGGCATCCTGGGTTCTAACACCTACAATATGA
>JAYUOV010000307.1:0-8086 GCA_043760535.1 Chitinophagaceae bacterium | reverse complement strand
ATTTACAGGAAGAATAACCAATGATTTATTACCGTTGGCATCTTTAATGTATTGTGGATGTACTGTAAGCATACTTCTATTTATTTGGGTTTTATATTTTTAAGTCAATTTACTTTTGAAATTTCTGTTTGATAAACATTTTACCATTAATTACTTAGTTACGTATTGTTTAGGTATAAAGAAGTCAAGTTTTAAAAATCGACTTCTTTATTGAATGTTGTACTAATACTTTTCCTTCACCAAATCCGCCACTACCTTATCTATCGGTAAATGCACTGCAGCCGATGAAAAATCTTCCCAATCCACAAACCGGAAGCTTTCTATCATCTTTGTTTTTTCATAAATCTGGATCTGTTGTTCATCAAAAACAAATGGTTCTAAACGTATTGGAGCTTTTATTGGTTCCAAAGCCTTAGCAAAATAGTAAATGGAAACAATCTGATGTTCGGCATTAAAAGCACTAATCTGAAAAAAATCGGTGGTGTAAATATGGTCGCCTACTTCCACTTCCAAATCCATTTCTTCTTTAAATTCCCGTTTCAGACAGTCCCTTGTGCCTTCGCCAAACTCCAATCCACCGCCAGGAAATTTGGTAAAATAATTACCCCGAATCAATTCGTCGCTTACCAAAACCTGTCTTTGTTCGTTAATGAGGATGCCGTAAACACGGATATTGAATAATGCCATAAAATTTATTAAAAATCGTAAAAAGGAAGAAGTAAATTTAACTATGGATGTTTCTTCAAGACTTTTTTCTTCAAAATTTTTTTTTGAAAAAATATTACATTATTTTTTTTTTCATTTGAATTTTACCCTACTTTTAACACTCAAAACTTATTTTTATGAAAAGAAACTTGATTTTAACGTTATTAATGTGTTGCTCATTTGCTTTGTTCTCTTGGAAATCTGATTCTTCATCAGTACAAAAAGACAATGATAATCACTTTGCCAAAAAGCAGAAAAATGTAGAAAAAGCCTGTACAATACAAGGTAAAATTGGTACAATGTGTGAATTTGCACAAGGAGATTGTAAAAAAACAAAAAGTTGCGAGGCCATCACGGTAATTTCACATAGGCAATTAACCCCAGAAGAGATAGAATATTATGCAACTGCTTATGCACAGTATATGCTAGATGAAGAGTATATAGATGCCTCAACTTACTTTGATTCAAAAAATTTCGCAATTGAACTCTTGCAAACTATAGAATAAGAATGAAAAAAAGTTTCAACACTATCTGTTCATGTTTTCTATTAGTGTTATTGTTTTCTTGTTCAGAGGAAGTAAATGTGAGCAAACCCACATTCGCTTCCTCTGAATCATTTAAAGTACCTGCAGTATTCACTTTTAAATGGTTTAGTACTTATTCAAGTAGTGAGCATACTTATTGTATTTACTACACAAACTTGGCAAATCAATTTATTGGTTACGACTTAAATAAAAAATCACCTGAAATTAAATTTAGTTTGCCTACCACTTTGGCTCAAAATGAAGATATAGGTTCATTTCGTGGTTTCTATATTCACAATTTTGATTCCATATTTTTATTGCATGACTACAGGATTTCAATCATTGATACTTCTGAGAACATTAAGTATACAAAAATTATCAACAGTCCTGAAAGTGAGGAATTACCTGATACTATCTATGGGAACTTTGGAGGGAACTTCCCGTTAAGTTATAATGCAAAAACAAGGACTTTGTTTTGTATGCAGTATTCCGGTAGAAGTAGTGTTGGAGAACAAAAGTTTTATCAATTACCAATAGAAACTTCGTTATCCCTTTCTGATAGTATTTTCAAATCAATACCTGTTAATTATCCCAAAATTTACACAACAGGTTTTTATGGTGAGGCTACTGACGCATTCAGATTAGTAAATGGAAATTTGCACATTTACTCTTATAATGCAGACCCGAATGTGTACACATACGATATAGTTTCGGAAAAAAAAATGGTTTATGATTGCAAGTCCGCTTTTGATAAGAATTCAATAAAGCAAATAGGCAAGGATGCAAAAGTAGATATGAATAAGAAAATGGATCATTTAATCAACAGCCCATTATACCTGAACGTACTTTACGATAAATTCAGAAATTGTTATTATAGATTTTTTTACAAACCCTTACCGGTTAAAAATGAAGACGGAAGCTACAATAGCTTTGAAAGTAAAGAGTTGAGTCTCTTGGTTTTAGATAAAGATTTTAATAAAATTAATGAGATCGACATTGGCGGTAAATATCTATGGTACTATTCAATAGTCTCAAATAAAGGTTTATACCTGTATAAAAAACCACTTGAAAATGCTGAAAAAAGGATTTTTACGGAATTTCAATATGATATATTCCGCATTAATTAGTCTGCTACTGGTAAATTCTTCGGCTTGTAGTGAAAATTCCCGAACCGAAGATGCTGATCCATATACAGAAAGGATTGGAAATCTAATTCCATTTTTGCAAAAGCATAATTTGCCAATTTCTAAATCAACAGACGCTTATTTGTTACAATCAGATAAGTGCAATCTCTGCAATATTTCAGACATAGATTCTATTTTCAATAAGCAGGAGAATAGTAATGATGAACTTCTCTTTGTTTTCACCTCTAATAATAATTCAAGTTTAAATCAATATTTGTCACAAAAATCTAAACAAAAGCCTTTTTTGCTTTATTGTGATAGTTTGAACGAATTGTCCAAAATAGGACTATCGTTTATGAGAAATTTATATGTACATATTGAAAACGAGAAGCTGGTTAACTGGAAATTTCTTTGATTCTATTTTTTTTATTTTTTTACCAATACTTGAATTTATGTTCGATTGAGGGTTATCCACAAACCCACATTTTGGCAGGATTATTGTTTTGCAAATGATTTTTGAAATATTCTTTTACCTTACTTTTGTTGTCCTTTATAATGGGCAAAATCTCAATTGTTACTTTACGGGGCTAAATTGTTATACGCTGTACGGGAAACTTATGTTCCCGAACAGCGATTTTTTGCGTAGAAAAAAACAGAGCATAAATATATGTCATCAACAAAAGTGAACCCAAGGATCAACTTCGGAAAGACCAAAAATCTTGCCGACGCACCTGACCTGCTCGACATTCAGATTAAATCGTTCAAAGATTACTTCCAGCTGGAAACCACACCCGACAAACGTAATGTTGAGGGCTTGTTCCGGGTGTTTAAAGAAAACTTTCCGATATCTGATACCCGGAACATCTTCGTTCTGGAGTTCCTCGATTATTTTATTGATCCGCCACGTTACTCTATCGAAGAGTGCATGGAGCGTGGATTAACGTACGCTGTTCCACTTAAAGCCAAACTTCGTTTGAGCTGTAATGATGAAGAACACGTAGATTTCCAAACTATCGTTCAGGATGTGTTTTTAGGTAACATCCCATACATGACGCCTCGTGGTACTTTCGTAGTAAACGGAGCTGAACGTGTGGTTGTGAGTCAGTTACACCGCAGCCCTGGTGTATTTTTTGGCCAAAGCACCCATCCCAACGGAACCAAAATCTACTCTGCAAGGGTTATTCCTTTTAAAGGAGCCTGGATGGAGTTTGCCACCGACATCAATAACGTGATGTATGCTTACATCGATCGTAAGAAAAAATTCCCTGTAACGACTTTACTACGTTCTATCGGTTTTGAAACAGATAAGGACATTTTGGAATTATTCGGCATGGCCGATGAGGTTAAAGCTGATAAAAAATCATTAACGCCATTCATAGGCAAACGTCTTGCTGCACGTGTATTACGTACCTGGGTAGAAGATTTTGTGGATGAGGATACCGGCGAAGTGGTGAGCCTTGAGCGTAACGAAATCGTTATGGAACGTGATACGGTTCTGAAAGAAGAAGATGTGGATTCTATCTCAGAAATGGGAGTGAAGAGCGTTTTCATCCAGAAAGAAGAAGTAAGCGGTGACTACGGTATCATTTACAATACTTTACACAAGGATACTTCGAACAGTGAATTAGAGGCCGTTCAGCACATTTACCGCCAGTTGCGTGGTGCCGATGCTCCGGATAACGAAACTGCCCGTGGTATCATTGATAAATTATTCTTTAGCGATAAGCGTTACGATCTTGGTGAGGTTGGCCGTTACAAAATCAACCGTAAACTTGGATTGGATTACCCGATCACTAAAAAGGTATTGACCAAGCAGGACATTATTGAAATTATCAAATACCTGGTTCGCCTTACCAATGCCAAAGCCGAGATTGATGATATTGATCACCTGAGTAACCGTCGTGTACGTACTGTAGGTGAGCAATTGTACGCTCAGTTTGGTGTAGGTCTTGCCCGTATGGCTCGTACTATCCGTGAAAGGATGAACGTACGTGACAATGAGGTATTTACGCCGGTAGATCTGATTAATGCAAGAACGCTTTCTTCTGTTATCAACTCTTTCTTTGGTACCAGCCAGTTAAGCCAGTTTTTGGATCAGACCAATCCGCTTTCAGAAATTACCCACAAACGTCGTATCTCGGCGCTTGGGCCAGGAGGTTTGAGCAGGGAACGTGCAGGTTTTGAGGTTCGTGACGTACACTATAGCCACTACGGCCGTCTGTGTACCATCGAAACACCGGAAGGACCAAACATTGGTTTGATATCTACGCTTTGCGTACATGCCAAAATCAATGACATGGGCTTCATCGAAACCCCATATCATAAAGTAACCGATGCCAAGGTAAACCTTAAAGAACTGAAGTTCTTAAGTGCCGAGGAAGAAGATCCGGCTAAAATTGCTCAGGCAAATACGCCTTTGGATGAAAAAGGAAACTTTACCGAAGACAAAATCATCAGCCGCCAAACAGGTGACTTCCCTATTTTGGATAAAGGCGAAGTAGAATACATGGATGTGGCGCCAAACCAGATTGTTGGTTTGAGTGCCTCACTGATTCCGTTCCTGGAGCATGATGATGCCAACCGTGCCTTGATGGGATCGAATATGCAACGTCAGGCAGTTCCATTGCTACGCCCAGAAAGCCCAATTGTGGGTACTGGTTTAGAAGCTAAAGCCGCTAGGGATGCAAGGGTTCAGTTATTGGCCGAAGGCGAAGGTGTGGTAGAATTTGTGGATGCTAACGAAGTACATGTTCGTTACAATCGCAACACGGAGCAACGTCAGATTAGTTTTGAAGATGACTTGAAGATATACAAGCTCACCAAGTTCATGAAAACGAACCAGAGCACATCAATCAACCAACATCCTGCCGTTAAGAAAGGACAAAAGTTGAAAGAAGGCGATTTCCTTACCGAAGGTTACGCTGTAAAAGCTGGGGAGTTGGCCCTTGGCCGTAATCTGAAAGTGGCATTTATGCCATGGAAAGGTTACAACTTTGAGGATGCCATTGTAATTAATGAGCGTATTGCCAAAGAAGATATGTTCACATCCATCCACATTGATGAATTTGAACTGGAAGTACGTGATACTAAATTGGGTGAAGAAGAACTGACGCCGGATATTCCGAACGTAAGCGAGGAAGCCACAAAAGATCTGGACGAGAACGGTATCATCCGCATAGGTGCACATATTAAAGAAGGTGATATTTTAATAGGAAAGATTACGCCAAAAGGCGAAAGCGATCCTACACCGGAAGAAAAATTACTCCGTGCCATCTTTGGTGATAAAGCCGGCGATGCAAAAGATGCCTCACTAAAAGCTCCAAGTGGTACTGAAGGTGTGGTAATTAGCAAGAAGTTGTTCCAACGTGCCAAAAAGGACAAGAACACAAAGGTTCGTGAAAAGGCTCAACTTGAAAAGGTTGAGAAAGCCCACGAAATAGCAGGTACTGCCTTGATGGAATTGTTGATGGAGAAATTGCAAATGGTATTGGACGGTAAAAACAGTGCGGGTGTAAGCAACAACTTTGGCGAAATGCTGATTGGTAAAGGTGCTAAGTTCAATCCAAAAAATCTTAGCGGCGTTGATTTTCAGAACGTTAACCCATTAGGATGGACTGGTGATGCACATACAGATGAGCAAATCAACATCTTGCTGCACAACTATAATATTAAGTACAACGAGGAATTGGGTCGTTACAAAAGAGAGAAATTCAACATTTCTATCGGTGACGAATTACCAGCCGGTGTGTTGAAACTTGCCAAGGTTTATTTAGCTGTTAAGCGTAAACTAAAAGTGGGTGATAAAATGGCGGGTCGCCACGGTAACAAAGGTATTGTTGCCAAAATCGTTCGTCAGGAAGATATGCCGTTCCTTGAAGATGGAACACCGGTAGATATCGTATTGAATCCATTGGGCGTACCTAGCCGTATGAACCTGGGACAGATTTACGAAACTGTACTAGGTTGGGCAGGAGAGAAGCTGGGCTGCAAATTCTCAACACCAATCTTTGATGGTGCTACCGTTGAGGAAATTGCTGAGAACATTGCCAAAGCAGGTTTACCGCTATTCGGCCATACGTACTTGTACGATGGTGAAACCGGTGACCGTTTCGATCAAAAAGCCACCGTTGGTATTATCTATATGATTAAACTGCACCACATGGTGGATGACAAGATGCATGCCCGTTCTATAGGACCATACAGCTTGATTACACAGCAGCCATTGGGTGGTAAAGCACAGTTTGGTGGACAGCGTTTTGGTGAGATGGAGGTATGGGCACTCGAGGCTTATGGTGCATCCAACATCTTGCAGGAATTGTTGACACTTAAATCGGATGATATTATTGGCCGTGCCAAAACCTACGAAGCTATCGTTAAGGGTGACAACATCCCACGCAGCGGCGTTCCAGAATCGTTCAATGTACTCGTACATGAATTAAGAGGTTTGGGTCTGGATCTGAAATTTGAGTAAGATTATTTTGAATAGAAATAGAAAACCGCTTCACATTTGTGAGGCGGTTTTTTTGTGATGGTGGAAGGCTTACTTGCACAAATCAATAGCTATTCGTTGGGGAGTTTTCAGGTCAACGACTTATAAAGCATCTTTAAGCCACTTTTGTATTTTCAAGAAAAAAATAGATATTTACTCTATGAATATAGTAACCACGGATATTTCAAAAAAACAGAAATCTACTGTAAACCCATTTACAAAATTGGCAGCCGATAAGAAAAAAATTTCAGATGCCATTATAAGCGGAAAGGCGTTATCTACAGTTAAAGGTGTAAAGTTTGTTGCACCCATATAAATTTTCAATTTCTCCGGATGCATTGAGCTATGAATTTGTAACTACAAATGGCTTAGGTTACATTGTTTATTTTACAGTTTTTTATTTGATGGATGAGGAAATGGAGGATGTCGATTTGTATTCTTTTGGGTTTGATTGTAAGACGCCTGCAAGGGAAAGAAATGAATATGACCCTAGAACAAGAGATACCATCATTTTTATTCTTCAAGACTTTTTTAAGCAGCGAAATGAAGATGCAATTATCTACATCTGCCAGAATAATGACAACAAAAGTGCTGGACGAAACAAGTTGTTTGATAAATGGTTCCTTGAATTTTCGGATATTTTTGAAAAACATAATTCAGAGGAATTGTACAATAGGTATCATTTTTACAGTTCGATAATCGTGTCAAAATTGAATCCTTTTAAACAGAAATTTATCGATGCATTTCATTTCACAATTTCTTATTGGTTAAAAGAGAGTTGATTGTATAAATCTATTTTATCTCCATCGTATCCATCGCTATTCGATCCTATTGCTCCGAAAATTTTATTGCCCACATTAGCAAAGCATTTTTCTCTTTGGGTAAGCCCAGTTTTTCTATGATGTTTCTACGGTGCCCTTCCACTGTTTTTTCGGCAATAAATAAAAGGTCGGCTATTTGTTTAGAGGTTTTTTGTTGGGCTATCAGCCCCAGTATTTTTCTTTCGCTAAAGGTGAGGGCATCCAATGCAGGGTTATCCGGATGGTTATTGGAATGAGTCAATTCTTCTGCTAGATGGCTGCTCACATATCTGCGGTTGCTGTTTACGGCTGCAAGGCAATGGCCGAGTTCTTCTGAAGCAAAATTTTTCAAAAGGTATCCATACACGCCATATTCACTCGATTTTTTGTAAATGGTTATTTCGCTGTGTATGGTTAATAAAATCACCTTTGTTTGTAGTCGGT
>JAYUOV010000306.1:0-2860 GCA_043760535.1 Chitinophagaceae bacterium | reverse complement strand
GGCCCCCGGCAGGCCTACGAAACCGATGGGCCGGAGCAAATGCATGTGATTTTGCTGGACAATGGCCGTACCAATTTGCTGGCCGATCCTGTGGCCAGAGAAGCCTTGTACTGCATACGCTGCGGGGCTTGCCTTAATGCCTGCCCTGTGTATAAAAACATTGGCGGCCACAGTTACGAAACCACTTACAGCGGCCCTATTGGCAAAGTAATAACGCCCTACCTCAGCGGCGTAGCCGAATACAAGCATCTTAGTTATGCATCGTCGCTTTGCGGCAATTGCACCGAGGTATGCCCCATGAAAATAAACCTCCACGAACTGCTGCTGCACAACCGCCACGAAGCAGTAGTGCATGGCGAAAGTACACTGGCCGAACGCCTTGCCTGGAAAGCCTGGAAACAAGCAAGCTTACACCGTGGTATGATGAATATGGGTAATGGTAAAATGAAAAACTGGGTAGTAAATAAAATCTTCAAAGGCTGGACTATCCACCATGGCAATCTGGATTTTAGCCAGAAAACTTTTAATGAAATGTGGAAGGAACAGAAAGGGTAATGGTGTCTTTCGCCTTAGTTTCTTCGTAAGCCTTTTCCGCCTATCCCAAAAGTATAGCAGTGTAACGATCCGAAACAAGGCTGCCTTTTAGCACATAAGTGCTGCTTAGTTACACAATGCTGGGGCTTTGGCTACATTTCTAAGCCGTTTCTAGCTAGTACCTCTGGCCTGCCCTAATAAAACAAGCACAAGGATATGCCACAAATCCATTCCAGAACTGCCCGTATTTATATTATGAAGATGCTACCGGTGGAAAAGTTACATGGGATGGAGGAGTGGATTTTAAAGTACCAGTAGGTTTTAACTGTACTCTTAATTGTACCATTATCAGAGATAAGTACACTCAAACATGGACGATTACACAATAATCAAATTGTCTATAAGCAAATTGGCTTTCTCCTTTAATAAGAAACCCACTTTGCTTACAGGCTTCCTAAATACAATACAAAGCAATCAATAGTGAAACCTTGCGTACAATGCACCCATAAAAATCTTGCCATGCAGAACCCCAATGGTATCAAATGAAACTTTAAGTTTGCTTCATGCTACATACTTCACAGTTAGAAGATTTTTTAACCCCTGTTAATACCTTCGAAATAAGTAACGACGAGGGTTACCTCACCGGGCAGCTTGGCCAGGTAATAACCAACACCCTGCTTAAAAATGCACATATTGTATTAGTAGGCTGCAACGAATACCGTGGTGCAGGCATGGCTAATACAGTAAATACTGCCGATGCCATTCGCAAACAACTCTACCAACTTTACTACTGGCATACCGATGTGTTTATAGCCGACATCGGCGATATAAAAACCGGAGCCAACTGGGCCGATACCAGTGCTGCTCTAAAAACCGTTTGCAAAGAATTAATGGATGCCGGTAAAAAAGTACTGGTAATGGGCGGCAGCCACGATAATACACTGGCACAATACAATGCCTTTGCCGGCCGTAAACAAATAATTGAAGCCGCCGTGGTAGATGCCCTATTAGACCTGAGGCAGGATACGCCCGTTCGCAGCCAGAACTTTTTGCTGGAAATGCTACTTAGCCAGCCCAACTTTATCCGCCACTATAACCATATTGCTTTCCAAAGTTATTTTGTACATCCGGGGCTGCTAGAAACCATAGATAAACTTCGCTTCGATTGCTTTAGGGTGGGCAAGGTAAAAGAGCATATAGAAGATATGGAGCCGGTAATCCGCAGCAGTCATTTATTAAGTTTTGATATGAATGCCCTAGCACATGCCTACGCACCGTCCGGCGCCCTTAGCCCCAATGGCCTCAACGGTGTAGAAGCCTGTAAACTGATGCAATACGCTGGCATGAGTAACCTCATTGAAACCGTGGGCATTTATGGATTTGACGCAACCAAAGACAAAGACGGCCTTACTGCCATGCAAGTAGCCCACATGCTTTGGTATTATTTTGATGGCTTTCAGAAACAACAACACGAAGCCGATATAGCCGATCGTAACTCCTTTAACGAATACAATACAGTGTGTGCCGAAGTGGATACCCTCTTTTTGCAGAGCAAAAACACCGGCCGATGGTGGATGCAACTACCCGATAAAAGCTTTACTGCCTGTAGCTATGCCGATTACCTAACCGCATCGCACAACGATTTGCCGGAAAGGTGGCTGAGGGCACAGGAAAGGTTGTAAACCTTTGATTGTTTTGCCCCCGTCCCCTAAAGGGGTGCCTCTGTGTAACAGGTTTTGCTTCTGGCAAAATCTTACTGTCAAATTTATGGATCGTAATTTTTTGTCGCCGTAATCGCATACAGTAAGGACAGGACATTATTTCTGTCCTAAGGAAAACCGCTACTACACAGAAGTACCCCTTTAGGACAATGTCACTAAGTTAGGGTTTGTCACCCTGAGCCTGTCGAAGGGCCTCTTGTAAATCTTCTTTGTAAATCTACTGGTAGATCTTAGACAAGCTGCTAATGACAAGTATATTAAAACAATGGTTATCAATTATTTAAAAATTAAAATTTTAGAGGTTTACATTTAAAAAAAAGCCCCAAAGGGGCGAAAGAAATAGCCCAGGGCAACACCCTGGGTTATGAAATATATAGGCAATCAAGCCCTGAAAGGGCGGAACAAATTAGTTGGCAAACTAAATTGCATTACGTAATTGTTTCGCCCTTTCAGGGCTTACCGGAAATAGAACATTCTAAAACCCGGGGCTGCACCCCGGGCTATTATGTTCCGCCCTTTCAGTTATACCGTTTAATTCCAAACATTCGGCAAACAATTTTATATGTTTGCTTCGGCAATTGGTGAACCCGTATATACTTCGCTAG
>JAYUOV010000305.1:0-8101 GCA_043760535.1 Chitinophagaceae bacterium | reverse complement strand
AAGTAAACAAGTGAACAAGTAAACCAATCAACTAATCAACCAATCAACTAATACCCCGTACTGCCATCCCTTACAGCCACTTTCTTTTTACCAGCATTTTTTTTCTCCCATTCTAATATCTCTTTTGTTTTTACTGTCAATGCTTTTTTCTTAAGCGAAGCTGCTGCCGTATCGCTTAATGGCTGCTTCTTTTTTACACCAAACATGGCCAAAGGGTTTTCAGTAGTATCTCTAAACCAAGATTCTGTTTTTACAACAAAACCGGTTCTGGCTTCGTAATAGGTCCACTTACCATGCTTCATGGCGTAGCCTTCGTTTTTAACCACTACAGATTTCATCACCCCATCCTGGTATAAATCTGGCACATTTATCGTATCGTATTCTTTATCCGGGTCTATTGCTTTCCAGGTTTCTTCTCTTTCTAATCCTTCCACAGTAAAATATTGGCTAATGCCATTTAACAATCCCCATTTGTAATTTTCCATCGATAGCACATCGCCTTGCAAATTATATTTTCTCCACAAACCTTCTTTGCGGTCATTCAGGTACGCACCTTCTTCTTCGTAACCGGGATTTCCCCTTAGTGGGTTGGTTCGTTCCATCCATTTTCCTTGTTTCTTATTTTTGGCGTTTATACAATTAATCGTATCGCCGCCATTTATCAGTTTAAAAGTTTTGCATTGGCCAAATGCATTAGCAGAAAACGCCATTCCTGTAAAAACGAGTAAAAGCAATTGGCCAATATGGCGGATAGAAGTATTTTGGGGCTTCATAAGTTTAAACCTTTTAGATAATGATGTTAAAATTAACGAAAAGAGCAGCTTGCTTGTTGTTCTTAGCATGCTTACAAATAACTGCTTTTGCACAAATTAAGCCAACACCTGCCGATGAAAGGTTAAAAAGTTTTGATAGAAAAAAACAGCTGGCAGCCGCTACCAATTTTACAACTGCTTTTAAAAACATTGGGCCAGCGGTTATGAGTGGCCGTGTGGTAGATGTGGATGTAAACCCTGCCGACCCTACAGAATTTTATGTGGCCTATGCTACCGGCGGCCTTTGGCATACTGTAAATAATGGCCAAAGTTTTCTCCCCATTTTTGATAACGACAATGTAATTGGTCTTGGAGATGTAGCCGTTCATTGGCCATCAAAAACTATATGGTTGGGTACAGGCGAGGCCAACAGCAGCCGCTCATCTTACAGTGGTATTGGTGTTTTTAAAAGTACCGATAATGGTAAAAACTGGTTGTATTTAGGCTTGCCCGAAACCCACCATATAGGCGAAATAATAGTACACCCAACCGACCCCAATACCGCATGGGTTGCAGCACTAGGCCATCTTTATACACCTAATAAAGAAAGGGGCGTTTATAAAACCACCGATGGTGGAAAAACCTGGAAGCAAACACTTTTTGTGGATGAAAATACCGGTGCCGTAGAAATGGATATTAACCCACAAAACCCTAACGAACTGTATGCAGCATTATGGTACAAAACCCGCAAAGCCTGGAATTTTGAAGAAAGTGGAAAAACAAGTGGCATTTATAAAAGCACCGATGGGGGCAATAACTGGAAGCTGATAACCGGTGGCAGCAGCGGGTTTCCGCAAACAAGCGGTACAGGCCGTATTGGTATGGTAGTAAGTTATCAAAATGCCAATGTAGTGTATGCGGTACTGGACAATCAGGATCGTATGCCAGATACGGCGGCTAAAAAAATGGATTCTTCTACATATATTTTGCGGGATTTTGAAAAATTAAACAAACAAGAATTTGCTAATCTAGATAGTAAAAGACTGGATACTTTTTTAAAGAAAAACAGAATGACGCCAAAGTACACAGCCGCTAAAGTAAAAGAAATGGTGGCCATGGATAAGATAAAACCTAATGCCGTTTTTCAATATTTATTTGATGCCAACGAAGCCCTTTTTAATACACCCATAATAGGTGCCGAAGTATATCGTAGCGATGATGCTGGCAAAAGCTGGATTAAAATGAATAAGAAGCCTTTGCCCATGTTTAGCACCTATGGTTATTATTTTGGCAGAATATTTATTAGCCCTGCTAACGATGGCAAACTGGTAATAGTAGGCGTATCGGTAGATATGAGTACAGATAGTGGCCGAAGCTTTAAAAGTATTGGTAAAAATAATACCCACAGCGACCACCATGTATGCTGGATAGACCCAAAAAAAGACAGCCATTTTATTTTAGGTAATGATGGTGGGGTAAATATTACTTACGATAACGGTGCCCATTGGTTTAAAGCCAATACGCCGGCTGTAGGTCAGTTTTACGCAGTTACTACCGATAATGCAAAACCTTACCGGGTGTATGGTGGCCTGCAGGATAATGGCGTATGGGTGGGCAATACTGTTAGGCAGCGTGTAAGCGATGGTACCAACTTAGATACATTAGCCTACAAAGGTATAGGCGGTGGCGATGGTATGCAGGTACAGGTAGATACCCGTGACAACCGCACTACATACAGCGGAAGTCAGTTTGGTTTTTATGGCCGTACCCATGTAGATACAGGTGGCTATTTAGGCATTTACCCACGTAACGAGCTTGGCGAAGCGGCTTTTCGCTTTAACTGGCAAACGCCGATTGTTTTGAGTAAGCACAACCAAGATATACTCTATTATGCCACCAATAAATTTCATCGGAGTTTAAATAAAGGAGAAAATATGGTGGTACTTAGCGGAGACCTTACCAATGGAACAAAAGAAGGAGATATTCCTTATGGTACAGCTACAACATTGGCCGAATCGCCCATAAAATTTGGACTGCTTTACCTTGGTACAGACGATGGAAATATCCATGTAAGTAAAGATGGTGGCTATAACTGGAGCAAAATAAATGTGGCTTTGCCAAAAATTCCACAAGGCTTATATGTAAGCCGGGTAACGCCGGGAGGCTTTAAAGAGGGCAGGGTGTATGCTACATTAAACGGCTTGCGCAACGATCATTTTGCCCCATACCTTTTTGTAAGCGATGATTACGGAACCACCTGGAAACAAATAGGTAAAGACCTGCCGCAAGAATCCATCAACGTAATAAAAGAAGACCCTAAAAGCGATAGTATTTTATATGCCGGCACAGATGGCGGCGTATATGTAAGCATTGATGCAGGTATTACTTGGATGGCCTGGACAAAGGGCATTCCTTACTCCGTACCCATTCACGATATTGTGATACAACAAAGGGAAAATGAAATCGTTATAGGCACCCATGGGCGCAGCATTTATGTGGCATCGCTAAAAGATGTACAGGCACTAAAAGGCATTATTAGTAAAGAAGAAAAGAAACCCCAAACAAAAAGTAATAGCGATGACGACGACGAAACCACGACAACAAAGGATTAATATTTATGGAATGATTTTTTTAACAGCTAATACATGAAGCGGAAACATTTTTTACAATCTTTTATACCAGCCGCCATAGGCTCTATGCTGCTAAAGCAGGGTATAGCCATGCCCAACCCTGTGGCAGACGTGCAACAGATAAAAATGCCGACTTATTTAAAAGTAGGCGATACCATTGGCATTACATGCCCCGCTGGCCCCATGAAAAGCACCGACCTGCAATTATGTAAAGAGGGATTAAAAAAATGGGGGCTGCAAGTAAAGTATGGTAACACGATAAACAAGCAATGGCAAAGATTTGGCGGAACCGACGAAGAACGGGCAGCCGATTTACAAGAGCTTTTGGATGATGAAAGTATCCACGCAATTATGTTTGGCCGCGGTGGCTACGGCGTTATGCGTATGATGGATAAAATAAACTGGGACAAGTTTGCTAAGCATCCCAAATGGCTGATTGGCTTTAGCGATATTACCGCTTTTCATTGCCATATTCAGGCGGTGTACGGCATACCTACTATTCATGCAGATATGGGCAATGGCTTTAACTGCACAGAGGATAATGCATCTGAAACACTTAAAAATATGCTGTTTGGCAAAAGGCAACAATACAAAACGCCGGCCTTTTCTTTAAACCGTACGGGCAATGGCATTGGTAAATTAGTAGGTGGAAACCTGAGCCTTTTAGTAGCCATGCAAGGCAGCAAAAGTGCCATCAAAACAGATGGTAAAATTTTATTTATAGAAGATGTAAGCGAATACAAATACACCATCGACCGTATGATGGCAAACCTGAAACGAAGTGGAATGCTAGAAAACCTAGCCGGCATGGTGTTTGGAGCATTTACAGCTACCAAAAAAAACGAAGACCCTTACCAAATGAGTATGGAAGAAATTATTTTTGAAAAAGTAAAGGAGTATCAATATCCGGTGTGTTTTCATTTTCCCGCAGGGCACCAAAAAGAAAATATGGCCTTAAAACTGGGTACATATTATAAGCTGGAAGTAACCCAAAACGGTAGCCTGCTAGCCGAAGACAACCAGGTGCCCAAGCGAATAATAGAAATGCCACTAATAGATACAGTGCCTACAAACCTAGATTCAGCAAGGGTTTTAGCAGATAGTATGCATTTAATAAAATGATAGCCGAACTAACAGGACGAAATATTTTAGATTGCACCAGCGATAAAATGGCAGTTTAAAAAATTGTAAAAATAATACCAACAATTACCCAAATATGCGTACCCCATTACAACAAAACGAAAAGGTGTTACTAACCACTTATACCAGTTGGGTAATGCTGATTGTGCCAATGCTGATTGTGTTAGCAGCATTGCTAACAGGCGGTTTTATTATAAGCAGTTTTAAATGGACGTTGATTTTATTGGTGCCTGCAGCTGCTTATTTTGGCTGGAAATATTTGGAGTGGAAACACAATATTTGGGTGGTAACCAACTTTAGGGTAATAGACGAATTTGGGGTTATCAATATCAATTCAAGAGAAAGCCCTTTGGACAAAATTAACAACGTATCGTACGCTCAAAATATCTGGGGCAGGATATTAGGTTTTGGCCAAGTAGAGATACAAACCGCAGCTACAATTGGCGAAACCGTTTATAATAATGTAGATAAACCACGGCTGCTAAAAGATATTATTACCAATGCCCAGGCCAATTTTAAAAATGTGCAAATGAGTATGCAGGTAAAAGACATAGTGCAGCAATTGCAACCGGTACAACAGCTACATGCTTACCCATCTACAACTTATATAGCACCGCCGCCACAGCAAACGGCTTTGCAGTCCTCACCGCTGAACCACCAAATTGCCTCCGAACTAGAAAAATTATTTGAGCTGCGCCAAAAAGGAATTTTAAGCGAAGAAGAATACCAGAAAGCAAAAACAAGATTAATAGGACATTAAATGGATATTGGGGCTAAAATTTATTCTTCCACATCATACTCTCAACCGGCTTGTTATGCTGGCCGTTATATTTAGCATCTTTCTTTTCGTTGTATTTGATCGCTATTTCGCCAGCCACCGGAAAATAAATAAGCTGGCCAATGGGCATGAACTTGTAAATTTTTACCGGTTGTTTTACCGAAATTTCCAGTGTCCAGTTGCCGCAAAAGCCCACATCGCCTTTGCCTGCCGTAGCGTGTATATCTATACCAAGGCGGCCTGTAGAAGATTTACCTTCCAGAAAAGGAACATGAGCATGGGTTTCGGTGTACTCTTGTGTAACGCCAAGGTAAAACACATGCGGATACAGCACAAAACCATCATCGGGTATTTCAAAACTCTCAATCTGGTTGTGCTTTTTGGCATCAATAATATGGTCTTTATAAGTAGCCAGCGTAGCACCAAGGTGTACATCGTAGCTGTTACTGCCCAGGCAATTACGGTCGTAGGGCACTATTTTAATAGTTCCTTTCTCTAGTTCTTCTAATATTCTTGTATCTGATAAAATCATGTCAATTTACGATTTACGATTTGTGATTCAGTCTTGATCTTACTACTTGGTACTAAGTACTAAATACTGAGACTAAAGACGCTAATCTTTGTACTTTGTATTAAAATCTAAATGCTAAATCTGACCAAAGAAATACAAATTTGTTATAGCATTTTAAATACTGTCTTTTAGTTGCCCTTATTTTATTCACATACCATCAACGAAACCACCCGGCTTGCCATTTGGCATATAGCCGAAACTGAAGATTTTTTTCTGGAAAAAGTACCCATCAGTAGGCAGATAACGCATCCCCACAAGCGGTTGCAGCACTTGGCGGGTCGCTATTTGCTCCAGCATTTGTTTCCCTATTTTCCATTACAACTTATACAAATAGCCGATACCCGAAAACCTTACCTGCCCAACGAAAGCCATCATTTTTCTATATCGCATTGCGGCGAATATGCAGCAGCTATTGTAAGCACCACGCACCGTGTAGGGCTGGATATTGAAGTGCCGGTAGAGCGAATCCGAAAAATTCAGCATAAATATTTATCACAAAAAGATAAAGGAATACAACTGGAAAATATGACTGAAACAGATGTAGTAAAAAGGCTAACGCTGGCATGGAGTGCCAAAGAGTCTATTTTTAAATGGTATGGCCTAGGCGAAATGGATTTTAAAAACAACATGTTCTTAAACCATATTTCAGCCAAAGGCGAAACCGGGAATATAGAAGCCTTTTTTGTAAAAAATGATTCCATCGGTTTGTGCCTTTACTATCAGTTTTTTCAGGGCTTGGTATTGTCGTGGCTGGCTACCGTAAAGTAGAAAATATCCATACTTTGCCCCGTATAACGCTACTAGTTAATAAGTGCTAATCATTTCCAAAGCATCTTGTTCTGTTGCAGTAATGCTGGCTCTATATTTTATTACATACCGGCCAATCATCAAAATAATAAAACTTATTACGGAGCAGCCCAGCATAACACCAGCCATGGGCAGTGCGGTATGGTTACTTAATATGCTCACCAGCAAAGAAGTGCCGGCGCCCATGCCCATTTGTATGCCACCCATTAATGCCGAGGCACTTCCTGCATTTTTACTAAATGGAGCCATAGATAGTGCCGACGAATTGGGAAATGTAAAACCCTGGCAACTAAGAAAAACACAACAGCTAATAATAGTGCCGGTAAGCCCAAGCCAATTGCCTACCGATCCGACAAATAGCACAACGCCGGTAAGGCTTTGCAGCAATAATGCCATCCTAATAATTTGCTCACTTTTATACTTTCTAAGTAATAAGCTATTAAGCTGGCTGCTGATAATAAGACCCAAAGCAACAGCGGCAAAAATCCATCCGTATTCTTTTTCTGATACTTTAAAAAGCTCCATAAATACATACGGAGAACCAGCTATATAAGCATACAGGCCTGCTGCTGCCACTGCACCGGCTAAGGAGTAAGTAAAAAATTGTGGATTTTTTAGAACAGCCAAATAGCCCCTAAAAATAGGTGTAGGTTTTAAAGAAAATGTAGGATCGGGTTTGCGGCTTTCGGGCAAAAAAAAATGTACCGCAGCCAGTATTACCGCACTCATAATAGTAAGAAAAACAAACACATAATGCCAGTCCATTTGTGCCGTAATAAATCCACCCAATGTTGGAGCAATAATAGGCGAAACGCCAATTACCAGCATCAGTTTAGAAAACACTTTGGCATTTTCTTCTACCGGAAACATATCCCGAACCATAGCCCTTGCAGCAACCATGCCAGCACAGCCGCCAATTGCTTGTAAAAAACGCAATGCAATAAGCCCGTTGGCACTGCTAATTACAGAACAGCCAACAGAAGCAATAAGGTAAATGGTAAGCCCAAAATACAACGGCTTTTTGCGGCCAAACCTATCAAGCAGCGGACCATATAGAAATTGCCCGAAGCAAATACCTATAAAAAAGCTGGACAACGATAATGAAACGGTAGCCACATCTGTATTTAAATCTGCAGCAATAACCGGAAAAGCTGGCAGATACATATCTATTGAAAACGGACCAATAGCTGAAAGCATTCCAAGGATGATGATGAGTAACGTTTTTTTTCGATTGATTTGCATGGTGTAAGTTCTGAAGCAAAACTATTGCTAACAGTATGAAATGCCTATTTTGATTAGCGGCAGCAGGATGTTAAAGCATGGTTTTAAACATTTTAATGACTATCCGCAATTTGGTTTACACTAATATATTTAGTATTTTCGTCTAAATATATTAGCCATGACTAGCACCGATTTTTTTGCC
>JAYUOV010000304.1:0-8155 GCA_043760535.1 Chitinophagaceae bacterium | reverse complement strand
CTTCATAAATTTCCCAAAGCCTGTCGAACGATAAAAATTTTTCCTCGGCTGGCAGGGATGCATGGAACACCCTTTCTACCGGCGGATAAATGTGGCATAGCTGCGGCTTATCGTAAGAACCTACAATAAACACAGTAAACTCCGGCCCGTTTATAAATGCTTCGGCTATTACGCCGCCGCTTGTAAGGCTCCAGCCACGGTAACCTTCGTATAAGTTTTTTACCTGCTGTGTAAGTGCTTCGCTATTGCTCACCACCGATTTTACACCCACGCCCATACTGCCACCGCTAATAGCAGGTTTTACTATAACTGGGTAGCCCAGTTTTTCAAAAATGTGTTCGGGGTTTGGCACCTGTTCGGTTATTTCAAGCCAGGGCGGTGTGGGTACGCGGGCCTTATCAAAGGCTAGCTTCATATCTATTTTAGAAGTGGTGATTTTATAAAAATGTTCATCGGCACCAGTGTAGATTAATCCTTTTTCTTTCAGCAGTTTTACTACAGAAATGCCAGGCGTTCCATTTACTTCATCGCCATCGCAAAGGTTTAAAACAAGCGGAGTGTGGGTAAATTTTGTTGCTACTATTTCAGCTATTACAGTAGCATAATTCTGCATGGTTACCGGTTGCCATTTCCATGGCAAACCCAGTTCCGCAAAGGTTTTGGTGTATTCGGCTATACTTTGGGTAAAATCGTAATAGTAATCCAGGTTTTCATCATCGGTTACTAAATGCGGAGCCAGTACCCACACAAAAGCGGGTTGGGTAAAAGTATCGATCCATAAAAATTTTGCAAGCTGCATGGTGCAATAATAAAAGGATTATTCCTGATTTTTCAATTGCTGAGAAATGAACCCAGTTAGCTTGTACTGGCTTAATACCTCTATCGAAAGGTGAGCTGCACCCTGTATGTACTTGTGGCAATTAGCAGCTTGGCACCTGCAGGCAAAGGGTTGCTCCATATCCCACTCTGCGGAGGGGTAAAAGAAGCTGATTTCATCGCCTTGCTTTATTTCTTTTACACATACCAATACCAAATTTGTGGTATCGAAAAAGGCATTGGGGCTGCAACTATGGTTGATATATTGTAAATATTCCGGCTGTAACGTAATGTGTTTGTCAGCTTCTATTTGTACCGTAAGATAAGTGGGCTGCGATACCGTTTCGCCGGCATAAAAAGAGCAGATGGCTTCACCGGGCATAAATGCCGAAGTGCTGATTAATGCTTTTTCGCCAGTGCTTTCGTTAAGCCAAACCTGGGCAAAACCATTATCGCTTACGAGGCGAAAAGCCTGAGCATACGCAAGATTACTTTGCATGGAAAAGGATTTTAAGTAAATGGAAGAATGAGCTTAAGAGCATTGAAATTCAAAATGGTTTAATGGAAATAAAAAAAATCTTACACTAAAAGCCAGCTTCATTTTTATACTAAACGCCATGCTACTGCGTTTTATACCCGCTGTTGGGTATTGTATTTTCGGTTTGTAGTATTACATTTACACATAGTTATTCACATACTTTCCGTCTTATTATACTTTAACCATATTAATAAACCATTTTTTATCATGCCGCTGCAATACAAAAAAATTCTTTGGCTTGTGTGCTTAAGCTGGATTACTATTGCTGGGGTACAGGCTAGCATTATTACTATTGGCGACCTAAATGACCCAACTGCTAACAATGGAGATTATGTTTTTTTACCAGCAGATATACAGCAGAAAGCCGATGCCATTTACGATAGCCTAAAGCTTGGAGAAGTAGGGTTAGAGAGGGATATTTTTTACAAAGGTTACAAAGGCTACACCTATTTATTATACAAAGGAAAACTGGACAATGTAAACGTGATGACGATTGCTGATTTTAGCCAGTCGTCTAAAAACAAACGGCTGTATATTATAGACCTGGCCCAAATGAAACTGGTTTTTAACACCTACGTAAGCCATGGTAAAAACAGTGGCGGAGAAATAGCCACGAGTTTTAGCAACATAAAAGATTCTTTTAAAAGTACACTTGGGTTTATGCTTACCACTGATACTTATGTAGGCGGTTCTGGTTATTCACTACGTTTTAATGGCGTAGAACCGGGGATTAACGACAGGGTTCGTTTTCGGGACATTATAGTGCATGGCAGTAAATATGTAAATGAAAAAGCGGCTAAAGAAGACGGCAAAGTGGGCAACAGCCTTGGCTGCCCGGCAGTGCCTTTAGCCCTTAGCCGAAAAATTATTGATTGTATAAAAGGAGGCAGTGTGTATTTTATTTACCACCCCGACGAATATTACAATGCAGCATCGCCTATTTTGAATGCGGTGATTGTAAACCCAAAACAGCTTTTAAACACGGCTATTGTTCCGCAAGACGGTAGCCCGCTAACGATTCCCGTTCCGCCAATAAGCACTTTGCCTGTGGTGGAGAAGGGGCAGAAATGAAAATGATTTCAATGTTTTTTACACACTTACCATAAACCCAGCTGCCACCTGACACAGTACGCTAACCAAAAAACCAGCATATACATCCACCGGCCGGTGGGCTTTTAGTATTAGCCGTGCTGTGCAAACCGAACCTGCAATAATTAATGCAGTAAGGCTCCAGTTACTTTGCCAATGGGCATCGGCAAATTGTTGCATCAAGGCAAAGCCCGTCATGCCGCCAACGGCCATGCCATGCATACTTATTTTAGTAAAAATATTGGCAAATAATGCCGAGGCACTACTAAGAAAAACGCCCATCAAAAACTGACGGAGCGAAAAAGGAAACGTTTCCAGATTGCGGCTTACATAGTAAATCCAGAAAAAAAAGAACATGGCTACTACAAAAGGAATGATACGCTCCTGCCGCGAACGGAGAAAAATGCTTTTGATAAATTTTAGCCGCCACAGCAAAAACACAGCAATGCCAGGAAAAAAGCCGGTGTATAAAAAAACCATCACCATTATCCTTGGCTTATTAAAATCGCTGATGAGCAGTTTGTTCATTGGGTGTACCCAAAGCAAAACCGCTGTAACTAATGCCGGTATAAACATGGGGTGAAAAATATAGGACAAAACCTTGGCCACTACTTTCAGCAGCAACGGCTGTTTTATGCCATCATCTATCAATTCTTCCTGTATTGCGGTTGTGTTCGCCATCATTTTTAAAACGCTTTATTGGTGGGTTCTATTAAATCCCAAAGGTTGCCGTAGAGGTCTTCAAAAACTGCAACAATGCCGTATGGTTCTGTAACAGGTGCTCTTATTATTTTTATATTTTGTTGCAACAGGTTGTTGTAATCCCGGTCAAAGTTATCGGTATAGAGAAAGAGGAAAACCCTGCCACCGGTTTGATTGCCAATTCTGCTTTGTTGCGCTGCGGTAGCTGCCTTAGCCAGTAGCAGGCCACATCCTTTGCTACCGGGCGGTGTTACTATTACCCATCTTTTATCTAGGCTGAGTATGGTATCTTCCACCAAAGAAAAATGCAGCTTTTGGGTATAAAAATCAATGGCTTCGTCGTAATCGTTTACTACGATTGCAATATGTGCCAGTTGTTGTTTCATGTTTCAATTTAATAGATAAAACCCTCCGTCTGAACTCATTACTTGCTCAGCAATTCCTTTACCAATGCACTAATGGCTTTACCATCGGCCAGGCCTGCAAGTTGCTTGGTGGCGGCTCCCATTACCTTGCCCATATCGGCCGGCGAAGTGGCGCCCAGTTCGGCTATCACCTTTTCCACAGCGGCTTTCAGCTCATCGGTGCCCATTTGTTTGGGTAAAAATTTTTCTATTACCGCAATTTCTTCCATTTCTTTTTGTGCCAGTTCGGGCCTGTTTTGCTGGGTAAATATTTCTAAAGAATCTTTACGTTGCTTCACCAGTTTTTGCAGCATTTTTTGTTCTTCTGCTTCGCTTATTTCGCCTTTGGCGCCTTCGGCTGTTTTGGCAATAATAATAGCTGCTTTTATAGCCCTTAGGCTGCGCAAAGCAGCCTCGTCTTTTGCCTTCATGGCGGTTACCATTTCGGTCATTACCTGTTGTTCTAAAGCCATAATAATTTACAATTTATGAATTACGATTTACGATTCGTTGTTATGTTTGGATGCTTTTCTAAAGCATAGAAAGGTTGAAAGCATTACGAATTACCAATCAACCAATCAACTAATCAACCAATCCCTATTTCCCTGCTTTCACTTCTGCTTCCTGAAATTTTTTGTAAAACTGTTGTGCAAAGGCTTTCATTTCTGCCACCAGTTCGGTTTGGCCGGTGCTGCGTTGAAAAGAATCGGCCATGCCAATCATGGTTTGAAAATAAAAATCGGCCATTTCATCCACCATCATACCATTGGTCCAAAGATCTATACGCAGTGCTGCCTTTTCTTGTCCGTCCCAAAAATTCAGCATCATGGCCTTGGCTTTTTGGGCGGCATCTGCGGTGCTGTCGGTAGCATTCCAGCTAATGCTTTGTGGCACACGGTCTTTATCCAGCAGTACGTCTATTGTTATTTTAGAATTAATCTCCACTGTGTTTTTTATTTTTTTAAATGATGAAAGTAAAATTAAGAACGGTTGCAAAAGTAAATTAAAAATCCAGTCATTACAGACCTTGCAAAGGCTCAATTATTTCTCTGTATTCGGGCTTCTTTCTTTCGTTGCACACACTATTGCTTCCCACAATGCCTCCGCCGTTTTCTGCCAGCTATACTTTTGTACTTGTACATTTCCGTTGGCTATCATTTCGTTACGTAGGTTTTCGTCTTTGTATATCAGCTTCATTTGGCTAGCTATTTCATCGGGGTTGTTTGGGTCGGCGTAAAGTGCAGCGGCGCCCCCCACTTCGGGCATACTGCTGGTGTTGCTGGTAATTACAGGCACGCCACACTGCATGGCTTGTACTATTGGCAGGCCAAACCCTTCCCACAGGCTTGTATAAACTACGGCATAGGCGGCGGCAGTTAGTTGGGCTTGTACTATTTCTGGCACTAAGCCTAAAAGCTGTACATCGCTTCGGTATTTGTAGGTGGCTAATTTTTCTTCAAAATCGTTGGTTTGCCAGTCCATTGGGCCACATAAAACCAGTTGCATATTGCTCAATTGCCGTTTTTTAAAAAGCGAAAATGCCTTGAGTAAGTTTACCACGTTCTTACGAGGATGTATGGAACCGTTGTAAAAAAAGTATTCTTTTCCTCCGGAGTATTTTTCTTTTATTGCTTCCTTTTGTTGCCAACCTACCGGTTTAAAAATGGCCGCCGATGCAGAGCCAATCACCGTTATTTTTTTTGCTGCGGTTTTGTAATGTGCTGTAATATCTTCTTTAGAAAAATGAGAAAGCGTTGCTACCACCTTAGCCTTAGCTATCCATTTTGGCGTATATCTTTTGTAAAAAAGTAAATGGCTTTTTTTAAAAAAATTGGGATAATGTAAAAAGGTTAAATCATGAACTACCAATACCTGCGGCAGTTTGGTAGCAAGGCTGCAAAAGCCATCGGGGCTTACAAATACATCGGCCTTTATTTTTTTCAATACAGCCGGTACCCTAACATCGTACCACCATTTAAACCAAATAGCATGCCTTACCGGCGGCCCTATTACTACCGGGGTTATGTTATTGCCAAAAACAAATTGGGTATCGTAAGGTCTGTCGAACAAAAAAAAGAACTGATGTTCGGGGTGTAGTAGGATAATATGCCGCATGGTTTCGGCAGTAAATATTCCATACGCTTTTAGCTGATTGGCAATAAGACAACGGGTGTTAATGGCTATCCGCATAATGCTGTAAAGGTATGGATGGCAGGGTTGGTAAGGTTACTTACCTGCCGCAATAAAAAATGGCTGTTCTATAGCAGTTTTTACTTGCCTTACCATTTTTATTTATTCTTGTGGTCATAAAAAAATGAACCAATAAAAGTAGGCAAAATACTGTCGGTGGGCATTTTGCTGGTATTGACAATTTTGTGAATATTAGCTACAACTATTATTAACCTGCCAAAAAATCACTCACATGCTTCACCCATTTTTCATGCTCCTTTGTACAAAGGCTTTCGTGGGCAGCAGTTTCGTACACTACCAATTGCTTTTTGGTGGAGTTAAGGTTAGTAAAAATTTCTTCTTGCTCGGCTTTGGTAACCCGTGGATCGTTAGCGCCCCATTGCAGCAATACCGGGCAGGTAATGCTTTTTGCAAATTCGGTTGGCTGATGGCTAAAAGCCCATTTGCCACCGAGTGTGCCACCCCAGAAAGTAAGAAATGGGGCAAATGCTTGCGGCAAACCTTTAATCCGCATAAAGCCTTTTACGGCACTATTCAGGCTTCCAAAAGGCATTTCTAGAATTATTTTTTTAGGTTGTAAATTATATTCGGCTACAGCCCTTGTAATGGTAGCTGCACCCAAAGAAACACCCCATAAAATGGGTTCTTGTTTGGTTTTATCTTTTACATATTGGTAAGCAATTCTTACATCTTCCGCCTCTTTTAAACCAATGGTGCTTTGCTCACCTTCGCTGCCTCCATGGCTGCGGAAGTCTATCATAAAAACATTATAACCGAGTTGTACAAACTCGTAAGCTTCTCTCAATATTGCTGATTTGCAACTGCCTTGCCCATGAAACATAATGATAGTGTTTTTTGGATGTGGCGAAAGTGATTTAAACTGAAAAGAGTCAACAATTGGATTGGTGGTGGAAATACTCCAAGTCTCCAATTTTATCCCCTCCTTATTAGTTAAAAACAGTTTAACGAAGGGTAAAGATGGAACAGAATCGTTCTGCCGCTTAGCCATTTTTTGGCCAAAAATGATATTGCCTACCGTGGATAGAAAGCCTTTTGGCTGTGGCTTTCGCAGCTCGGGGTCGTCGTAATAATGGGTAAATTTCCAGGCGTTGCAGGCCATTACTATGTTAAAAAACAGGAACAGTCCAATAATTATTCGTGCTGTTCTGCGAAGCCATTTTTTCATAAGAATTAATTATTAGCTTTAAAATGAATTGTACTATTACGGGTTCACAAGCATTTTCCACCGTGAATAAAACAATCAAAATCCTTCTTTTGAGCTGTTACTCTAAAAAACCAAATTTAAACTGTTGTATGGCAATGCTGCAATTTCGAAAAAAAAGTTCTTATTTAAGATGCAATATTGCAACATTTAACTTTTATTAGTTGGAAACGGGGTAAGATTTATAGTAACACTAGCGTTACTAATCGTTTAGTTTTTTCTGTGCTACCAATTTCTCTATGCTGCATACAGTACGTGTGTTGCATCAAAATACTTCTGCACCTGCTTTCTATTATTTTTCTATTGTTCATAAATTTTTTTGCATCGTTTGGCATCTGAGCCTTGCTGATAGGACGTTTTTTTGGCTATAACCTTTGTCTTCTAATCTTGGTTTACGCATTCTTATACATTTAATTCTAGACTATATGA
The DNA here is from genome assembly GCA_043760535.1 of Chitinophagaceae bacterium. Classification (GTDB taxonomy): domain Bacteria; phylum Bacteroidota; class Bacteroidia; order Chitinophagales; family Chitinophagaceae; genus JAZKFT01. The sequence continues at coordinate 765 of JAYUOV010000304.1, read as the reverse complement.
CAGTAGAAAAAAACAAATCTATTCTTTCTTTATGTTATTCTTCCCAAGCCTTTACTACTTTGGTTTTGTGTTCAGGGTGTCCATCCATTACTAAAAACATTTTCTACTTATTGTACTTTACTAGCTGTTTAAAAAATAAAGAAACACACCGCCATTAAATGTGCCGTTTAATATCATAAAAGCTATATGGCCTTTATTGCTTAAAGCCGATATCATATTTAAAGAAAAACGTTGTCCTGTCTTTTTTATCACAGGGGTTGCTGCTTTTGGTGAATGGCAGGTACCTGCTTGATGGTAACTAAGCATACTTACTGCGTCTTTATAATATGTAACTGCATATTCTTTTTAGCTTCTTTTTAATAGCAGGATGGTCTCAATCCAACCACTTCTTTATGCTTTGAAGATTCTGCTCAAATGCTTTGGTAATGGGCTTCTGCGGCGTATATCTCCAGCCCTTTAGATACCTGCCTAACCTGCCCACGATTCAACTCGATAGTATCAGTATGCTGTACCAATTACTACACCGCTTCTCTTGTCCATAAGCCGAAGGGTAGCTTTAATTGGTCGGGCAGTTTGTCTTTTATCCACAGCCTTACTGCTGCGGCCTTTTGCCAGTAACTTTTTTTCAACCTCGTACACCTCTTTTTTTTTAAACTAATATATAACGTAACTATTCAGGCAAATATTAACACTTTTTAGTAAATGTGGAATACAAGTTGGCTTAAAGTTCATAAAATGGTATGAGCTTGTGCTGATGATCGATAA
>JAYUOV010000303.1:0-8187 GCA_043760535.1 Chitinophagaceae bacterium | reverse complement strand
TCCTGTGGCAAGGCTTAGGAGGGAATTGTAATTTATTCGATGTTTTTTAAAGGTAATTTTGAATATTCATTTGCGTGGATTCAAGTGTTCGCTGATTTGTTAAATGACACTCTAAAAATTAAACAGTCAATTAATTTTCACTACTTTTGCTAAAATTTTGAGTTATGAGTTATCCTATTATTGACATAGCAAATAAGATTATTGCCAATACTGACATTAATCAGGGAGAAACTATATCTAATTTAAAGTTGCAAAAAATGCTTTATTACTTGCAAGGCTTTTTTATTGCTGTATTCGACAAAAAATTTTTTGAAGAACCTATTGAAGCTTGGCAATATGGACCTGTTGTTAGGGATGCCTATTTTCATTTTAAAGAATTTGGATCATCTTCCATTTCTCTAAAAGAAGACGAAAAAATAATTTACTTGCCAGAACTCGAAGCTGAGCTTTTCAGAGAAGTAATGGAAGAATATGGACAATTTTCGGCTATCAAGTTAATGAATATGACCCACGAGGAATTACCTTGGAAAAAAACTTTTAGCGAAAATCCACAAGGAGAAATTTCATATGATCTTATGAAAGAGTACTTCAAAACTCAAATTGTTGAGTAAATGAATAAAATTAAGAAGAAAAATGCTCAACAGAATAAAATAAAAATACCCTCTGAAAACAGCATTGAATTTGACTATCCAATTTTTTGTTTTAGATATTTGCAAACAGTTTCTAATGGGGGTTATAAGTTTTATTCGGACTTTGTTGAAAGGCTTAAAAAAATAAGTGGTTTAACTTGGAATCAAATTAATGATGCAGACAGACACGGCTTTGGCACAGAGAAAATGCCAGTTAAACAAATCAAACCTCAATTACCGAGATTTGTAACACCAGAAATTACCCATCTATTAGTATTTAGGGCAAACGGCGACAATAGACCATTTTTAGGACTACGTAGTGGAGTAGTCTTTCACATTATTTTTATTGAAGAACAATTTGGAGATGTGTACGACCATAACTGACAAACACATCAGCTATTTGGAAATCCCTGTTTCAGTTCCAGTAGACGAATATCTATCAGCTTTTGTACTTAACTCCATCAATATTCAATCAGTAGCAGTCATGTACAGACGGAATACTAAATCCCATCCTGCATAAGGCCTTAAACCATTTCTCCATTGATTATTGAGCATTGAACATTATTATATGAAACGTTCTTTTATAAGCCGCTTCCTATAATTACCTGATACTAACCAGCGATGTAAGCGGATGCCGCAGGTTATTGTACATCATCATATCCACTTTTACACTGCCTACACTTATGGCACTTTCTATGCGGATGGGTAACCGGTTCAGGTCGTCGCTTATCCAAACGGTCATTTTTTCGCCACCTTCAAAAATGGAACTTTTTAGCAGCAGCGGCTTAAACTTGATGCACTTAAATTTTCCGTACCGGGTTTTAATCGTTTCACGGCCCATGTAGCGGATGTACATGTGGTACACTTCGTTATCCAGAAAAATATCGAAGGTTATTTTATCGTCTTTTTTGTAATTGTCGAAGTTGATGTTTCGGGCATAATACACCTGGCTTATCACATCTTGTATGCAGGGTGGGGTTTTAAAAACACCGTCTTTTGCAATAGCCGTATTGGTGGTTTTATTAAAAGTTACGTTTTCGTATTTTTTATAACTACCCTCATCCACATTGCGGATAAATTTTAAGGGCTGCATGGTTTGTGTATCCACATAGCTTTCGTAGCGGTCCCGTACTTTATAAATCCAGTCGTAGCTGCTAAGGGTTTCGCCGGTACCGGTAAAATGCCAAACCGGTTTGTTGTTCAGGTTTTCAAGCTGGGTGGTAAATTTTGCCGTACCGGCATGTACCCATATACCTGCAAAAGTGTAAAACACATAGAAAGAAACGTTCTCACCATTTTTAAAACAAAAATTTTTGATGTTGCAATAGCCATCGTTATCTGCCTTACTTACGCCAAGTGTGAGGATGGTTATGGAAGCAATAAATAGTTTCTTCATGTGGGTTCATCATTTTTAGTAAACAGTTTAACGTTCAGCATTAGCAAACTTCCAAGCACGGCAGGTAAAATAATGTTAATAAGCCAAATGCTGCCGGTGGTAACCAAAATGCCAACGGAATTGTTGCTGAAAATCATAAACAAAGCCATGCTTGCCTTTCCTCTTATGCCCAGTTCTGCTATGCCCGGCATGGGTATAATGGCCAGTATCAAAAACATAACCGATACTGCACAGCACCCCTGCCACCAAAGCATTTGCACATCGAACAAGGTAAAGAGGAGCATGTATTGCAATACAAATACGCCAAACCTTATAGCTGATAGTGACAGTATTCGCAGCAATTCCGTTGCTTTAAAATCATCCAGCAGTACAATGAAATAAATATACTGCTGCATACTGGGTATTTTTTCGGCCACTCTTACCAGCCAGCTTATTTTAAAGTAAAATAAAACCAGCATCACCACCACAGCCACAGTACCAAAAAACAACCCGTTAATCCAGAAAAAAGATAGATCGTTTGTTTGTGGAGAGGCAATAATATCGTTTCTCAAAACCAAAAGCCCAAGTACGCCAGCCACAAGTGTAACAATCAATTGGCTAATGCTGCCCACAATAGTAAGCGTAGCGGCACGTATGCGTTGGCCATCTTCTACATAAAAAACACGGCCTATAAATTCGCCCATTCTGTTAGGCGTAATCATGGTAAAAGCCACACCGCTTAGCACACTTTTGTAGGCTTTGCCAAACGAAATTTTCTTCATGTGCCGCAGTAGCAGTTGCCATTTTCTGGCTTCTAACCCCCAGTTTACCAGCATTAAAACAATAACCATATACAGCAGCCATGCATTGCTACCGGTAAGCGATGTTTTAATGGTTTGCCATTTCTGCAACCAATTATCCTGGTGCTGTATTTGCCTGTAAATGGAAAATGCCATTACCACAAAAAGTACCGGGCCAACAAAATAGTTGAGAAAAAAGCGAAGTCGTTTTTTAAGCGGCAAAGGCTAAAATTTTTATAGGCCGCAAAATAGTTGATTGGTTTGGAATTGGTGGTTAGGGTTTGGTGATTAGGGATTAGGGGTTAGTGTCGGCACAAAATGTTTTCTTTGTTATTCAGCGACTAAGCAGATAGCATCTTCATTACCGCTTGCCCCGTCCGAATGGCGGGGACGCTCCGTACAGAGTTCTGTCCACTATTGGGCTTTCCTGCCGCAGTATTTGAATATAAAATACCAGAATCCCCCAAAGAGCATGCCTGTAAAAAAAATAAATATAACCACTCCCATTAAACCAGCCACCGCCAAACCAATAGCCGAAGCTAAACCCACCACCATTATTCTCGGCGTAGATCCCGGCACGGTAGTAATGGGCTATGCATTGCTACAATGCACTGGCAACCAGCTTAAAATGCTGCACATGGATGTGTTAAAGCTTTCCACCAAAAAAGATGTGTACGAAAGGCTGGAACTGATCCACGCCTGTATAAACGAAATAATTAAAAAACATAAGCCAACCGTTTTTGCCATTGAAGCCCCATTTTTTGGAAAGAATGTACAGAGCATGTTAAAGCTAGGCCGGGCACAAGGCGTAGCCATTGCCGTAGCTATGACGCATGGCCTAGAAGTAACCGAGTATTCGCCCAAAAAAGTAAAACAAAGCATTACCGGCAATGGCAATGCAGATAAAGATCAGGTTTGGAAAATGCTGCAAACCATTTTAAAACTGGATGAAAAGCCTCAGTACTACGATGCCACCGATGCCCTTGCTGTAGCACTTTGCCACCATTACCAGCTTACCAGCCCCATGGTAAAACTGGCAGGCAAAAAAATGAAGGGCTGGGAAGATTTTTTAAAAGCAAACCCCGGCAGGGCAAAATAAAGAATGGTGCAAAACAGGTTCATACACACTATCACATTTCTATTAGGCTTAATAAAATCTTAAATAAAAATTATAAATGGCAATTATTCTTCCGGTAAAAGGGGTTAGCCCCACATTTGGTGTAAATAATTTTATAGCCCCCAACGCCACTATTGTGGGCAATGTAGTTACGGGTAATGATTGTAGTATATGGTTTAACGCCGTAATACGGGGCGATGTAAACCACATTAAAATGGGCAATAAGGTAAATGTGCAGGATGGTGCCTGCATCCATTGCACATATCTGAAACACCCAACAGAAATAGGCAATAATGTAAGTATTGGCCATCATGCAATAGTACACGGCTGCACCATACACGACAATGTACTAGTAGGTATGGGCGCCATTATTATGGATGCCTGTGTGGTAGAAAGCAACAGCATTATAGCAGCAGGCGCTGTACTTACCGAAGGTACCCATGTACCCGCAGGTACTATTTTTGCTGGCATTCCGGCCAAAAAACTAAAGGATGTTTCACCCGAATTAATTGAAGGAGAAATAAACCGGATAGCCAATAATTATGTGTTGTACAGCAGTTGGTTTACTTCGTAAAAAAGTTTGTGCTAGGTCTTTGGGCGTATCTTTTCTACAAGTAACTTTACGCAATGGCAAAAAAATCTACCTCCGCAATGGTTTTTATTTTTTCTTACGCTACTTTTCTGTTGCTTGTTACTTCCTGTGCCAGCAGTAAGCGTGGCTGCCCTACTAATAGTGCCACCATGGGTGCAGAAAAGGTACTTGGTGGCGAAAAACCCCAAAAGAAATCTAAGTTTAAAATTAAAGGGATGAATTATTAACCTGTTAGATAAAACGGCTGCTTTTGCAGGTTTTTTTGTACAAACTTTCAGTAGCCATCATATTTAAAAAAAATTAAATGAAGAAAGTTTTTACATTTTTATGCTGCCTTGTTTTTTCGCAAACAAGTATTGCACAATCTACCCTGCAGTTTAGCACGGGCAGGCTTTCTGTTCCTTCAGTAGCTGCTTTTAATCCTTCCCTTTTCTGGAAAAAGCAGCAGCCGGTTTCAGGAAAATTTTTTGTTTTGTTACAATTTGCCCAGCCCATTTCAGCAGCTCAAAAAGAAGCGATTAAAAATGCAGGTATAGAATTGCTAGAGTATTTGCCGCCCTTTAGTTACAACGCTGCTGTAACGGGAAATGTAGAAAAAACCCTTTTACAACAAGTTGGGGTTAAAGGCATTGCCTATATGCCTGCTACACTAAAACTAAGCAGCACACTATTGCAGCCCGAAAAATTTAGCTGGATAAATGGCAGTAATGGAAGGATGGATGTATTGGTAAAAATATCAAAGGCCATCACCATAGCCGATGCAAAAAATTACTTGCAACAAAATGGATATGCACTTCAGTCTTCGCCATTAGAAGCGTATCATATTTTCCAATGCCACATTCTTTCATCTAACCTAGTTGAGCTTGCCGCCATTCCATTTGTAGAATATATAGAGCCTGCACATCCGCAGGATAAAAAGCTGAATAACCGAAGCCGGGATATGGCAAGAAGTAATATTGCTACAGCCCCAATTGCAGCAGGTGGTTATAATTTAACCGGCAAAGGCGTAACCGTAGGTGTGGGTGATGATGGCAACCCAACCAATCATATAGATTTACAAGGTAAAGTAATAAACCACAACCCATTTTTTTATAATGTACATGGCACACATGTAACAGGTACAGTAGCCGGGGCCGGCATATTTAGATTTTTAAGCCGTGGCTATGCACCACAGGCCACTATTGTAAGCCAGTTATTTGGCGGTATTTATTTAAACGCCGCTGCTTATGTAAATGATTATGGCATGGTGCTTACCAATAACAGCTATGGCACTGTTACCGGCGACTCCACCTACGAAGGGGTGTATGATTTATACAGCCAGGTACTAGATCAGCAGGCATTTCAGTTTCCCGAATTATTGCATGTTTTTGCTTCGGGTAATGATGGTGAGGTAGCCGTACCGCCTTATGTTTATCATTATGGCAATGTATTAAGTGGCTACCAGAGTGCTAAAAATGTAGTTACCGTTGGCCGTACAGACCGCACCATGTATGCCAGCGGTACCAGCAGCAGCGGCCCTGTAAAAGATGGCAGGTTAAAGCCAGAGATGATGGCATTGGGAGAAGAAATTATTTCTCCATCCAGCACCGGCGACTATGCCAGCGGATGGGGTACCAGCCAGGCTGCACCAGCTGTTACAGGTGGGTTGGCTTTAATGGTAGAGCAGTATAAAGCCCAATTTACTATTAACCCTAAAAGTGGTTTAATGAAGGCTGTTTTAATGAATGGCGGCCTAGATATAGGTAATGCAGGGCCCGACTTTAGGCATGGCTATGGCACACTGAACCTGGAACGGAATTTAGACATGATTAAAAACAGCCATTTTTACTCCGGTAGTATTTCCACCGCAGGTGTACAAACTCAAAGTATAACCGTACCGGCAAGTACTGCACGGCTTAAAGTAATGCTGTACTGGCACGACCCTGCCGCTGCCATCTTTGCCAGCCATACTTTGGTAAACGACCTGGATCTGGAGCTGGTAGATGGTATGGGCAATATTGTTTATCCGCAAAAACTGGATACGCTACCTGCCCATGTGGCCAACCTATCTGTAACTGGCGCCGACCATATTAATAATAGCGAACAGGTTATTATCAACAATCCGGTGGGCACCTATACCATTCGTGTAAAAGGAACTGCAGTAAACGTAAACCCTTCACAAGAATATTTTATAGCATACGATTATTTGCCAGAAGGTTTAAAACTGTCTGTCCCTTTTGAAAAAGACAGTTACTTCCCCGGCGATTTGTGTGTGGTGCATTGGAGCGATTATGGCACACCTAATAATACCCGAACCCTAGAGTATTCCCTAAATGATGGCATTAGCTGGACTACGATAAGTACTACCATATCGGATACTGCTACTTATTATAACTGGACTATACCAACAATGCCTGCCATTGAAACAAATACTGCCCGATTAAGGCTTAGTGAAAATGGAACAGGGTTTAGCAGTAATTCTGGCAGGTTCGTATTGTTGCCACCAGCTTTTCATGGCTATGCCCCGGTAGCTGAGCAATGCGAGGGCTACTGCAAAATAACTTGGAATAGTATTTCGGCTTCGCCGGATATTGACTACGAAGTGCTGATGAAACAGGGGATGGATATGGTTTCTATTGGCACAACGGCTACTACCAGTTTTATAGTAAACGGACTCGATAAAGATTCAGTTTATTGGTTTTCTGTAAGGCCAAGAAAAGCAGGTATAGCTGGCCGAAGGGATAATGGCAGCCCTTACCAACCAAATGTGGGTAGCTGCTCTATGGGCATTAGCGATGGAGATTTAAAGCTGGATGCAATTGTAAACCCCGGCACAGGAAGAATAGCCACTTTGTCTGCACTTACCGCTTCCACCGACCTCGATATTCGGATTAAAAATCTGGACGATGTAAGCATTACTGGTTTCGAAATAAAGTATAGTATTAATGGCAGCGGTTTTATAACCATTCCTTTAGGGGCTACCGTAATTGCGGGCAGCACATTTACACATACCATTCCGGGTTTAGATTTTTCGCAGCCTGGCACTTACAATATTGTGGCGGTGGTAAAAAATACTGCTGCCGATCCGGCTGTAACCAACGACACCCTTAGAAAAACAATACGGCAACTAAAAAATGCACCCCTTTCTTTAGCCAGCCCTTTTATAGAAAACTTTGATGCAGCACCGGTTTCAGAAATAAATGCTAACAAAACCGGGATAGATAGTTTAGACAGTTGGGATTTTAGTACCAGCACCACAAACGGGCGTGTAAGAACTTTTGTAAATACAGGCATTGCCCGCAGCGGCAACAGGGCTATGACTGTGGATGTTAATAAATTCACTGGTTCGGGCAGCAACAATTATCTCACCGGCACTTTTAACATGTCGGCCTATAATGCAGCTACAGACGAGGTTCGGTTCGATGTTCAGTTTAAACAACACGGCACTTATCAGACACCAAACGCAGCTAATAAAATCTACATCAGGGGAAGCGAAACCAGCGCCTGGATATTGCTATACGATTTGGATGCCAACCAACCCACCACCCCAGGCGTATGGAAAAGAACCGCTAGCCTCGATATTGCAGGTGCCCTAAATACGGCGGCCCCGGTACAAAATTTTTCATCATCCACTCAAATACGCTTTGGCCAAAATGCCATTTTTAGTATGGGTGATGATACGCATTATGCAGGCT
>JAYUOV010000302.1:0-8208 GCA_043760535.1 Chitinophagaceae bacterium | reverse complement strand
GCCGCCAAAATAACCGCCTATAATAAACCCAAAAGCCAGTAAACCAATTACTTTAAAATCAATAGATAGTCCTGTAAGTTTACCCTGATTGTAGTAGTGTAAAAAAGCCAGTATTACCACCGGAAATGTGAGCACCCCAAGCGAAGTGCCCTGAGCCTGATGCTGATCGTAATGCAGAAAAAAAATTAGTGCCGGCACAAGCACAATGCCCCCACCTACACCTACTAATCCACTTAAAATACCAGCAAAGAGGCCAATTAAAAGAACGATACCTATTATTTGTGTTGTCATTTTTTTAAAGTTAATGAGATTATTCGCAAATTAAAGTTCTTACTTTTCATCATATCCCCAAGTAAGGCTACCCCAATAGCTTTGCCAATCGGCTAAGGCATTGCTTTTTAGTGGTTCTATCTTTACGATACTTATCATCCAGGTGCCGGTTGGCTCTATGGTTGTTTCCAGTAAATCTTTAGTAACTGCAACCGTTTTTACTTCTGTTTTACCATTTACCTTATACGAAATTCTTACTAGCCCATCCCTAAGTGGACTGTAATTATAGTATATAGTAAACTGCATATTGGTAGCAGATTTAATGTGATAGGGATTATACATAGGTACTATATCAAGCAGCAATCCGGTGGAACTGCTTATAAAAGAGCTTTTCATAAAATCGCTATTTTTCATAGTGCTTTTTATGCAGATAAGCGTTTTGGCGCTTCGCTGATATAACTCACGGCCTCTCATTGTGTCTTTATTGTATTCCTTTCGCCAAAGTATAGCATTAGGCCAATCCATCATCGGCCAAATGGGTATTAAAACTGTCTGCTGCAGTTTCTATAAACGAATTATTTCCTTGGTAAGCAATGGTGTAATTGCCTGCATAACTAATAGCATCTAGCTTTATAGAGTCACCTGTTACCATACTCATAAAAGGTTGCAGGTCGTATTGGTAATTATTGCTGAAAGCCCCTATCATTAAAAATTTTTCTATAAAACCGTTCCAATTTTCTCCTATAAAATTTTGGCCAACCTGCCAGCGGAGAAATATTTTTTTTCCAGCCTTATATGAAAACCTTTGTGGTATAAGCCAGCAATCGTGGGCAGAAGATTGCTCTTGAATCAAAAACATCGTTACTACACAAAAGAACATTTTCATGGTTGTGAAATTTATTACAAAGATGTGTGTTTTAACTTTTCATAATGCATTAGAAAGGCATACCATTGTAGTCATCTAAACAAATAAAAAATTATGAAAAAAATAAACTTAATGCTGCTTTTATCAATCGCTGCTTTTACTAAGTTACTTGCCCAATCTGCATCTCCTACCGAAAAAGGGAACCGAATGTATGGACTAGGTGTATTGCTATCTGATAGTGATTTGTATGGAGCCTACACGGATATTTCTTACTCTAAAAATGACAAGTCGATAGGTATAAACATTGCTCCGGATTATGGATGGTTTGTACAAAGAAATTGGCTGATAGGTTCGCAGTTGAATATTGGATATCATGAAAACAAATACGAAAACAACTTTAGGAGCAACACCACTAATCAATTAAATAAAAGTAACACCTCGTACCTGAACTATGGTATTACACCATTTACTAGGTACTATATAGATTTGGGAAGAAAGAATAAAGTAAAGCTGTTTGCATCTGCAGCTGTTGCATTTTTTAATGAACAATATAAGTACGATAGCGAAAACACTTACACGCAAACAGGCCAACCGCCCTCTTACAGCAAAACAAACACCAATGAAACCAACTTTAATATCCGTGGCAGCATAGGCTTTGGAGTGGCACTATTTGGCCGTGCCGGTAATATAGATATGCATGTAAGCAACGCAGGCCTATTTGTAGGTTTTCATAAAACGATAGGGAAAAGCAAATAACTAGTATTAACTTCTGTTAAAAAATCTCGGCTATTTTGGAAATGGATTTTTTTTGTTAATAATTAATTAGTGGTTTTTTTTATAACTGCTGTAAAATACCGCTAAACATCATGGGTGATAGATAGGATGAATATTCTAATTTCGCCATTCACAATTTAACTGTTTAGGATACAGAGAACAATAAGATTATGCCATTACAATCCATCAATCCGCACAATAATAAACTGATAAAAACCTACAAGGAAGACAGCCCAAGACAAATAGAAAAAAAACTACAAGGCATGGCGGAGGGTTTTAAAAATTGGCGGCAAAGCAGTTTTGCCCTACGGACAGCTTTATTACATGCCGTAGCCTCAGAATTATTAAAACAAAAAGCCGAACTGGCAAAACTAATGGCGCTAGAAATGGGCAAGCCGCTTAGCAAAGGAACTATAGAAGTGGAAAAATGTGCCTGGGTTTGCCAATACTACGCAAAGCATGGCAAGCAAATGCTGGCCGATACAATCATTGCAACAGATTATTCAAAAAGCTTTGTTACATATAATCCGCTGGGTACAGTTTTGGCCATTATGCCTTGGAATTATCCTTTTTGGCAAGTGTTTCGGTGCTTGGCACCTAACATAATGGCGGGCAATACCATGATACTAAAACATGCTGCCAACGTAAGCGGCTGTGCTTTGGCTATCAAAAAAATATTTGATACAGTTCAGTCTCCAGCAGGCGTTTTTGATGTGCTGATGGTAGATTACCACGCCATAGATGCTGTGCTGGAACATAAAGCCATAGCCGCTGTAACCCTTACTGGCAGCACCCGTGCCGGCAAAGCGGTGGCAGCTAAAGCTGGAAGTCTTTTAAAAAAATCGGTAATGGAATTGGGTGGTGCCGATGCATACATTGTACTAAAAGATGCCGATGTGGAACTCGCTGCCAAAGAGTGTGCAGCAAGCCGACTAAAAAATGGCGGACAAAGCTGCATCTCTGCCAAGCGGTTTATTGTAGATAAAAACATCATCGGAAAGTTTACTGATGCTATGGTAGAAAACATAAAAAAAACTACGATGGGTAATCCGTTGGTTGGCGGTTTTGAACTAGGGCCAATGGCCAGGATGGATTTGCGTAATAGCCTCCACGAACAGGTTTTGCGTAGCGAAATGAAAGGTGCAAGAATACACTGGGGCGGCACTGTAAACGAAGTAAACGGAGCCTATTATCCATGCACAGTTTTAACTAATGTAACTCCGGGAATGCCGGCTTTTGATGAAGAAATGTTTGGCCCCGTAGCAGCCATCATAGAAGCCAAAGACGAAGCCCATGCCATACAATTAGCTAATAAAAGCAACTACGGATTAGGCGGAGCCGTATTTACCAAAAATGTAAAAAAAGGTGAAAAAATAGCCGCTACTTTAATAGAAGCAGGAAGTGTATTTGTAAACATACAGGTGAATAGCGACCCAAGATTACCGTTTGGTGGTATAAAAGAAAGTGGATACGGTAGAGAATTGGGAGTATTAGGAATTAAAGAGTTTGTGAATGTGAAATCAGTTGCTGTTAGGTAAATACAGTTTAGGGTAGTAGGCATTTTTTCCAAAGGCTAAAGCCATGGGTAAGGAAATGTGGTAATATGAAAGAAGTGTTTTTTTAAGTTGGAAAATATCAATAGGAAGATTTTTAAAAAAGAAAAGAAGTTGTGGAATAAATCATCTTTACTAGCCCAAGACTTTAGCCTTGGGAACAAAAACAGCATAAAGCATTTACATAACCGAATAATTTAACCTGTGAACCTGTGAACTTGTAAACAACAACAATATTTTTATGAAACTCCAATTTAAAGAAACCAACCTTCCTTTTAAATATCCATTTACAATTAGCAAAGGCACTAAAACCCACCAACCCGCATTGGTGCTGGCTTTGGAGCATTTGGGTGTAAGGGGCTATGGCGAGGCACCGGCCATTTCCTATTATAATATACCCGTAGAAAAAATGATTGAAGACATTACTCGGAAGAAACTTTTTATAGAACGGTTTGCGTTTACAGACCCTGAAAGATATTGGCATTATCTACACCATCTTTTACCTATGAATCCATTTTTGGTTTGTGCTTTAGACATAGCCGCCTGGGATATGTTTGGCAAAATGAAACGCAGACCCATCTGGCAAATTATAGGCGGCGATTTAACCAACAGCCCAGTATGCGATTATACCATTGGCATTGATAGCACAGAAAAAATGGTGGCTAAAATGCAGGAACACCCATGGCCAATATATAAAATAAAAGTAGGCACCGATAACGATATTGAAATTATAGAAGCCCTACGCAAACATACAGATGCACCTTTTAGATTGGATGCTAATGCTGCCTGGACAGCAGATGAAGCATTAGAAAAAATAAAGGTATTTAAAGATTTGAATGTAGAATTTATTGAGCAGCCATTGGCCAAAGACGATTGGGAAGGCATGAAGAAGTTGTACGCCGAATCGCCTTTGCCTTTAATGGCCGATGAAAGTTGTGTGTTTGAACAGGATGTAGAAAAATGTGCCGGCCATTTTCATTTTATCAATATAAAACTTACCAAGTGCAGTGGTATTACACCTTCACTCCGCATGATAAGGGCAGCAAAGGCTTTAGGCATGAAAGTAATGATTGGCTGCATGAACGAAAGTACTATCGGTTCAGCAGCTATTGCCAACCTTGCACCATTGGTGGACTATATAGATGCTGATGGCCCTTTGCTGCAAACTGAGTTTAATGGTGAGGGATTAATTTATCAACCGGATGGGAAAATTATTTTATCAGGGAGGGCAGGGTTGGGTATAACGACTACCCTTTTTGACGAAACAACCGATTAATTTACTAGCCTTGCTGAGGGATGGTTTTGGACTTTCTGTTAAAGAATCATATATCTGCACCTACAATAAGAATAATTACGGCATAAGGCATTAGCCACGTCCATATATTGAGCTTACTGGTATCATAAATACGTTCCACAATTTTTTACCAGGCCTTTGCCATTTTGCGAAGGATGGCGTAGTAAAAGTATCTGTAGCAAGTTCTACCCAAAGTGAATGCCGGTGGGCAATGCAAGGTTTTTTGTTTTTAAATATGCCAGGGCAAAAAGCAATGAACCGGCACCTGTGGTAAACACAATAGAGGCCAATTCGCCGAAAGACATATTTCTGCTAAGGTGCATCAACCCAAACGATATGGCGATGATGATCTGTGCCGGCCAAATACCATATTTACGCTGTAGTAGCTGAAACGGGTAACCACGAAAAGCTAATTCCTGTGCATAAGCAGATGCAAGTACCGTAATAAATAATGTGATGATTGTGAGCATTGGCAGCGGTGTTCTTTCCCAGCGAAAACCCGTTTGCCATTTTAAAATAAATGCCACGCTGATAAGCATGACCATGCCAATAATTGTCCCAATAATTAATTACCTCCAATGCCTGCCATTCATTGGCCGCCAGCCAATTTCATCCAGCTTTTTAACTTCCAGTTTAAGAATGAACCATGTGAAAAGTATAACAGTAATGCAGAGAAAAAAATTGACGGCCATTTCTCCCAAAGGCACAACAAACTGAGTAAAAAAAATAAGACCTTAGTTACCCAAAAGATACATGCAGACTCATAAAAACGGGTGGATTTTTTGAAATATTACCGACAATGATTTTATCATATAGCTTTATTTGCCAGGTAAGATAGAGATCATTTTCCAAACTTCTTTTTAAGCAAAGCCAATGCGTCTTCCATCGTCTCCGGCTCTTTAACCTTTGCCTGAAACCCTTGCTGAGAGCCAGTTACCGGATGCCGGCTACCAGTTGCCAGGGGCTTATTGCTAACTGCCAACTGCTTACTGCCAACTGGTTTTTCATCCGCCTGCTTTATACTCAATGCTATCCGCTTCCTCACCACATCCACTTCCATCACCTTTACCATCACCTGCATATTCAACTTTAAAACCTCAGCCGGGTCGCTGATGTATTTGTTGGCTATTTCACTTACATGCACCAAGCCATCTTGTTTTACCCCGATGTCTATAAAGGCACCAAAACGGGTTATATTCGTAACAATACCAGGCACTATCATGCCCACGTTTACATCATCAATTTTGTAAATATTGGCAAACTCAAAACTCTGCACAGTACTGCGTGGATCCAGTCCCGGCTTTATCAGTTCTTTAATAATATCCCGCACCGTAAGTTCACCAAAAGATGCATATTTTTTTACATCTACGGTTTTCAGCAGTTTTTCGTTACCAATCAATTCTTCGGTTTTTACACCAAGGTCGGCAGCTATTTTTTTTACGATGGTATAGCTCTCCGGGTGTACAGCACTTGCATCCAAAGCATTTTCGCCTTGCGGTATGCGAAGAAAACCTGCACATTGTTCAAAGGCTTTATCACCCAATCGGGGTACTTTTTTAAGCTGGTTACGATTGGTAAATTTTACTATTTCGTTGCGGTAGTCAATAATGTTTTTGGCTATTGTTTCGCCAATACCGCTTACATAACTCAGCAAATGTTTGCTGGCTGTATTCAGGTTTACGCCTACCGTGTTTACGCAACTCACCACTGTTTGATCTAGCTTTTCTTTCAGCCTAACCTGGTTCACATCGTGTTGGTATTGGCCTACTCCAATACTCTTGGCATCAATCTTTACCAACTCAGCCAGCGGATCCATCAGCCTGCGGCCAATACTTACCGAACCTCTCACCGTAATATCTTCATTCGGAAATTCTTCCCTCGCCGTTTCTGATGCAGAATAAACCGAGGCACCATCTTCATTCACCATAAAAATGGGCAACCCCAATTCCAGCTTTTTAATAAACTGTTCTGTTTCCCGGCCAGCCGTTCCGTCGCCTATCGCAAAGGCTTCTACCTTGTATCTTTCCACCAAATCTTTAATCTTAAAACCTTCGCTTACCACCTTATTATTTTCATGCGGAAAAATGAGGTCGGTCTTTAACAGTTCCCCTTTTTCATCCAGACAAACCACTTTGCAACCCGTTCTGTAACCTGGATCAATAGCCAATACCCTTTTACTACCCAACGGAGAAGAAAGCAGTAACTGCCGCAGGTTTTCGGCAAAAACATTTATTGCTTCCTCATCACTTTTCTGTTTGGTTGCCATACGAAACTCACTCTCCAAACTTGGTTGCAGCAACCGTTTGTATGCATCTTTTATTGCCTTGCGTATATGTGGTGTACACTCATTAATACCTACAATATAATGCTCTTCTATTCTTTCAATGGCGTATGCTTCTTCCGGCTCAATACCAATTCTTAAGAAACCTTCCATAAAACCACGAAGCACCGCCAAAGCCCTGTGGCTAGGCACTTTCATAATCAGTTCGCTGTAGTCGAAATAATCTTTGTATTTAATGGCCTCCGTTTCTTTACCCACCAATACTTTGCTTACAAGCCGCCCTTCATCCTCAAAAAGCTTACGCATTTTAGCCCTTACACTGGCATCTTCATTTAACAGTTCAGCTATAATATCTCTGGCACCCTGCAGTGCATCTTCTATGGTCAATACTTTATCATTCAGCAGTTTTTCAGCTTCGGCATTCAGGTCTGTATTTTTTTGTTCCATCAATATATTGGCCAATGGCTCTAACCCATTTTCTCTGGCAGATTGTGCCTTGGTTTTACGTTTGGGTTTATAGGGCAGATAAATATCTTCCAGTTCGTTTATCGCAGAAGCCTTATCCAGCCTAGCTTGCAAAGCTTCAGTCATCTTTCCCTGTTCGGTAATTGTTTTTTCTATAAACGTTTTCCGTTCACTAAATTCTTTTTGAAACTTCGCTTCGTCCTGTATTTGTTGTATCTGAACTTCATCCAGATTATTCGTCATGTCTTTACGATATCGGGCTATAAACGGTATGGTACTTCCGTCGCTTAGTAACTGCAACACAGCTTCCACCGACTGTAAACGGATACCTAATTTTCCTGAAACAACTTGTGCAAATTCTATCATCTTATTTTCGTTTTATAGTAATACCCACAGCTATTGGGGGCAGCGAAAGTATAGGGCAGGTTTTGTTTTACCAACATCATTTTATCAACGTAATTTAGTTATTAACTATCATTTTGTTTTTGTCACGAATGGCCTTAAAAAACACGTATACTTTTATCCATTTTGCCCATCTATTCGTGTTTATTTGTGTTTATTCGTGTAATTCGTGATTGATATTTTTTTTGTTAACCAGCAATTGTACTACTATGAAACTTCGTTGCGACGCTCCGTTAAAGGCCGGTGCTACTATTGGGCAAACAGGCCAATGGATAATCCTTATGTTTTGGATGCTTTCAGTTGA
>JAYUOV010000301.1:0-25051 GCA_043760535.1 Chitinophagaceae bacterium | reverse complement strand
TTTACAGGTTTTATAACCAGCCAGGCATCCTGCTTTGTATCACCGGCAGCATTTGTGTACAACTGCCATAAATCAGCCTGAAGAACCATAACTGAATCTTTTTGCGAATTGGTCGCTAAAGTTACCGGCTTTTGTAAAAGGCTGTCTTTGGTACTATTGACTAGTGGTTTCGGCTTTACAGTTTGTTTGGCAACGGGTTTTGTGGGCTGGGCAATTAATAAAACCGAACTTACCTGAACTGCGACGAAAACCGCTACCATAATTAGCTCTACAAACCTTTTCATACTGCGAAAATAGGTTGATTTTTTTCAAAGGGTATCAATGAGCGGTTCGTTAAAAGAAATTTACAAACCCAATATGAATTTTGGATTGTCGGAGGTTTAATGGCACATCATTCCTTTTACCCACTGCAAGGCTCAGGTTTAAAAGACTATTACCTGTTTCGAAAGCAAGGCCCACACCTGTACCTAGATATGTATTAGAAAATTGGGTAGCCCTTTGTTTATAATTAACATAACCACCATCGGCAAAACCAAAAAAGTACGAATTGGTGCCAATTAGGTACCGAAATTCTGCTGTAAGCACACTGTACAAATTAGCATAAATACTTTCCTCATCAAAACCACGAAGCAGGCGGTAGCCGCCAATCTGAAACAATTCGTTACGAAAAATGTCTGGACTTTGGTACCAGCCGCTTTGCATTGCGGCTTTTAAAACCGCCTGCCTGCCCAGCGGAAAATAATAGCTTACACTGCTCTTTAGCCTAAACTGGTAGGCATTGGTTTTTATAGAATCGTAGAGACTGGCAAAATTAAAAGCCGGATTCTGCGGGTCTTTCAGCCTCAAAACATCATTATTGCGTTTTACCTGTTTGGTTCCGGCATTTACCTGTAACAAAATATCCCAGCCACGGCGAGGATTAAGCCTGTAATTGGTGCTGTTAAAGGCATAATCAAGCCCAATATTTACACTGCTCACATCTAAAATAGCTGGAAGTTGTTTCGATTTTTTTACAATATTGGTATCCACGTAAGTTACATTTGTTTGCAGCGATTGCAGCACTATTTTACCTGTTTGCCGGGCACTTAACTCGTACAGCACCCCTACCCTTGAATTAATATTTACCCACTGCGTATCTTTTTTAAAAAGCTCAAAACCAGCATCAAGGCCAAAGGCCGATTTAAAAATATATGGCTGCTGGTACTGTAGGTTAATCCGAGGCGATTTATACTGTATCTGCTGCCAGTTAATGCCAATGGTTTCGCCAGCAGCAAGGGCATTTTTCAGGTTAATATTGGCTTCGCCGGTAACCGTAAGTTTACTGCTGCCACTCTGCTCACTAGCTGGCAGCAGCCCCAGTAACACATACACCTGACTGCTTCGTTTGGGTTCCAAAAAAAGATTAACCACCGAACCTCCGGTAAGCATACTCAGCCGCCAGGGAGCCGCTTCCTGCAAAAAAGGCAATTCGCTAATTCGCTGGCTAATACCATCGAGGCTTTGCTTATTATACACCGAGCCGTTGGTAATACGCAGGTAGCGTTGCAAGTAGTAAGAACTAATTTTTGCTTTGCCAATTACGTGCAGGCTGTCTATTTTATAAGTAGGCCCCGGTTCTATTTTATAAATGGCATTTAGGTTATTATCTATCCATTGCATACTGTCGAGAAGTAATGCTGCAAAGGGTTTGCCGGTATTTTCAAAATAATCCAGCAACTGGTTGTTGATGTTTAAAAGGTCGGTTGGCAGTGGTCTGTTTTTCCAGACAATGCCCCTTGTGGCCATTGTTTTTTGTGCCGCTTCATTAGGTTTTATATTGTAAAAAGAAAAGATGCCACCGAGATATATTTTTACAAAAGCGCTGTCCTTACTAAACGAAACCGAATCGGCAGATGCCGAAAAATAACCCAAAGCTGCCATTTGCGCCGGCAGGGTATTTACATAATCCGTAGCTGTTTTTTGCGAAGGAAAACTGGTTTTAAAACGGCCTGCATTTTTAATGGCACTACTATCGGCAAAGCCGTACTGTACATGATATTGCCCCATGGCAAAGCCACAGTACAAAAGGCAAAAAACCAACAACAATTTTATTTTAAGTAGATAGAAAGGCATGTAACAATAGCTTTGCAATGTAAACAGGGAAGTACTAGGATTTTGAGGATTGTGCGATTTTAAGATTTTTACTGCTTGGTTTTTTTTTTGAAGCCGGGCTTTTGTACTACTATTTGGCGACATTGGCGACGCTCCGTTGAAATTTTGTACTACTATTAATCTTTTATCGGGGAGGCTTCGTTCTTGTCCATGAACCTTGAACCTTGAACCTTAAACCTTGACCCTTGTTCCTTGACCATTGACCCTTGACCCTTAAACATTTACCCTTAATAAAAACTATGGCCGGCATTTACATCCACATACCTTTTTGCCGCAAGGCTTGTAACTATTGCAATTTTCATTTTAGCACCAGCCTTACCAACAAAGAAACGATGGTAAAAGCCATTTCAAAAGAAATACGACTTCCGCATTACGCTCAACGCAATTTGCAAGCCGAAAACCCAGTAATAGAAACCATTTATTTTGGTGGCGGAACACCTAGCTTACTTAGCAGCGAAGAACTAAAAATGCTACTCGCTGCCACCTGCCAAACCTTTAACGTAAGCAGCACAGCAGAAATTACTTTAGAGACTAACCCCGACGACCACACCCCAGAAAAACTGGAAGCCTGGAAATCCGCAGGCATTAACAGGCTTAGTATAGGCGTACAATCATTTTACGAAGACGACCTCGTTTGGATGAACCGTGCCCACAATGCCGAGCAGTCAATTGATTGCATAAAAGCCGCACAGGATAAGGGTTTTCACAACCTTACCATTGACCTTATTTATGGCATTCCCGGCCTTACAGATGAAAGATGGAAACATAATTTTGATACAGCCATAGCACTCAATATCCCTCACTTAAGCTGCTACGCACTTACCATAGAACCCAAAACAGCTTTGGACAATATGATTAAAAAAAAGGCTGTACTAAATGTAGATCCCGACCAGCAAGCCAACCAGTTTCTGCTGCTGATGGATTGGGCAAAAGCAGCCGGTTTAGAACATTACGAAATCAGCAATTTTGCCCAACCCGGCCACCACAGCCGCCACAACAGTAACTATTGGAGTGGTGTGCCTTACTTCGGTTTTGGCCCATCTGCACACAGCTACGATGGCGAAAAAACCCGCTGGTGGAATGTGGCAAACAATGCCTTGTATCTAAATGCCCTGAGAAATAACCTACCCTGTTTTGAAGCCGAAGTGCTTACCCCAGTACAGCAACACAACGAATATATTATGACCGCTTTACGAACTTCAAATGGCATTAAGTGTATGAAAAATGGCGCATTGGGCATGAAGCAAGAGACATTTGAATTGCTTGTATCAAAAGCCAAAAAATGGGAACTGCAAGGCAAAGTATTGATGAATGAAACCCATATCTGGCTTACGAACGAAGGCAAACTTTTTGCAGATGGTATTGCGGGTGATTTATTTGCAGATGTGTAACCGCCGGGTGCCTTACGAACCCGTTTTAGTATTAAATTTGAAAAAAATAAAGCCATGGTAGCATTAAAAGCACCTAAAGAATTTACAAAAAAAAGAACCCCAAAAAATGTACCTGATTATCTTATTTACGAGATCATTAATGGTAAACCAGTATATTATAAAGGCTACAAACAGGTATTAAAGAAAAACAAACAAGCAACAGAAATTATGGGCAGCAGTTCTTTACAATGGAAAATCATCAGCTTTCTGCTAAGAATAATTTTCAAGAATTTTCCCGAAAATGCATTTGAAATAGCTACTAACGAAGCTGGTTTGCATATTGACCATCGTAATAATTTGGCAGGAGATATTTTGATTTTCAAAAAGGAGCAGATACCTGCCTCTAACATTGGCGTAAAATATACGGCCGTTCCTGCACTAGTGCATATAGAAGTAAATGTGATGGCCGATACAGAAGACAGTTCGGACTTTGATTACCTGCAAACAAAAATTGATAAACTACTTGAGTTTGGCACTGGTAAAATTATCTGGGTTTTTAGTGCTTCAAAAAAGGTATTGGTGGTAACACAGGAAAAAACCTGGCATTGGTATGGATTGAGCGAAACCGTAAACCTACACGAGGCTATTGATTTTAATATTGGCAATTTTCTGAAAGCCGAGGGCATTGAATTTTAGCCTTCATTACTTCTGAAACGCTTTTCAGCATTTACTTTCAGCTATCTCTTACTTTACCTCAGCACTTACATGATCACCCTTGAAAACGAATTAATTGCTGCAACCATTTCTCCCAACGGTGCCGAATTACAGAGCCTCAAAAGCAAGCAGACTGGCATTGAATATATGTGGAGCGGCGATGCAGCTTATTGGGGCAAATGCAGCCCGGTACTTTTTCCGATAGTTGGAACTTTAAAAGATGACACTTATCACTACGAAGGAAAAGCTTACAAACTACCAAGACATGGTTTTGCCAGGGAAAAACTTTTTGCCATAACGCCAATTAGCGAAACAGAAGCCCTATTTACAATGGAATCTGATGAATCCACTCTTGTAGTATATCCCTTTGCCTTTGTTTTTAAACTTCGGTACAAATTAAATGGCACATCCCTTATCTGTACTTACGAGGTAGAAAACCCGGATACAAAAGACCTGCTGTTTTCGGTGGGGGCACATCCTGCATTTGCTGTGCCTAATGTAAAAGACAGTAAGTACGAAGATTATTTTTTACAATTTAATACGCCGGAAATTTTAAAAAGGCATAAACTAGATGCTGGTTTAATAGGAACCGAAACAGAAAACATTGCAATGGAAAATGGTAGGCTTTTGTTAAGCCACGCCTTGTTTTACGAAGATGCCATTGTGCTGAAAAATTTGCAATCCACCAGTATTACCATTGGCTGCAATACGCACAATCACGGGCTTCATTTTCATTTTAATCATTTCCCTTTCTTTGGTATTTGGGCTGCTAAAGATGCACCCTTTGTATGCCTGGAACCATGGTGCGGCATAGCCGATAGTACACAACATAACCAACAATTGAAAGACAAAGAAGGAATTGTAAGACTTGCCCCAAATACAAGCTGGCAAAGGTGTTGGCAGGTTGAATGTTTTTAAAATACATCATCTTCTGGCATCCCAAATACTATTAGTAACCATTACGCCTAATTTGCTTTGCAAACAATTTATAGCACATGAAATTTCTATTCAACCAACTTTCTATTGGCAAAAAAAACAGGTTAGATGTAGCCGTTCTCATCTGGTTTTTGCTGGCCGTTTTGGCAGCTTTGTCCGAAATTTTGCGTGGCCCATTATCTTACAATAATTACCTTCTTTTTAAATATGTATTCTTTCATTCGGTGGAGCAAAGCAATCTCTTTTTAGAATATCCGTCTTTGTATTTTGATGCCAATCATTATGGCCCCAGCTTTAGTGTTTTTATAGCACCGTTTGCTATTTTACCCGATTGGCTGGGTTGCTTTTTATGGTGTATGGTCAATGCCGGTATTTTGTATTATGCCATTGTAAAACTTAATTTTAGCAGAGTGCAATGTATTAGCGTATTACTAATTACGGCTATAGAAATGATGACCTCGATACATAATGTACAGTTTAACCCCATGCTTACAGCCTGGATTTTACTAGCCTTTATTTTGGTAGAAAAAGAAAAGGAATACGCCGCCACTTTTTTGATAGCGGCTGGCTTCTTAGTAAAACTTTACGGCATTGTGGCTCTTGCTTCCTTCTTTTTTAGCAAACACAAAATGAGGTTTACTCTTTCTTTTATTGGCTGGATGATAGCGCTGTTTTGCTTGCCCATGGTGTTGAGTTCGCCATCTTTTGTAGTACAATCGTATGTGGATTGGTACCATTCGTTGGTAGAAAAAGACATGAAAAATGCAGGGCTTTTAGCTGGCGGCCACATGCAGGATATTTCGGTGCAGGGCATGGTGCGCCGTATTTTCAATAACCCCTCTTTTTCGCAATTATGGGTATTAGCCCCTGCAGGAATTATGACGCTACTACCTTTGCTGCGAACCAAATCGTACAAAGCACCCATGTTTAAATTGCTTTATGCTGCACTGGTTTTAATAGCTACTGTCATCTTTAGTTCATCGGCCGAATCGGCAACTTATGTAATAGCAGTAACGGGAGTTGCTATTTGGTTTGTAGTGCAGCCCAAGCCCTACAAGCCGTGGGCCATAGCCTTACTGGTATTGGCTTTGGTGCTTACCAGCCTATCGGCCACCGACCTTTTTCCAACCTATATAAAAGCCAATATAGTAAGGGCTTATTCGTTAAAAGCTTTACCATGCTTTTTGGTTTGGGTAGTGGTCTGGCACCAATTAATGTTCTCCGATTTTAGTAAAACAACAGCTTCGCCATTGGCAGCTTAGGTAATTGCAGCACTTGTTTTTTAAAATTGCTTAAATAATTTTTTATCCACTATAAACCGTGGCCTATCTTTTACTTCTTTATAAATTTTGCCCACGTATTCTCCTATAACTCCTAAAAAAATAAGCTGTACCGAACTGAAGAAACAAATGGTAACAACCAGTGATGCCCAACCAGGAACGGTTTTGCCTATAAGAGCTGTATAGATGCCCCAACCGGCAATAAAAAATGTACCAATTAGTGCTATAAAACCAAGCACTGTTATTAGTCGTAATGGTTTTACACTAAAAGAAGTGATGCCCTCAAAAGCAAAGCCGAGCATTTTAAAAAAGGTAAATTTACTGGTGCCAGCCTGCCTATCGAGCCTTTTGTAAAATACTTCGGCGGTAGTAAAACCCAAATTTTTAAATATGCCTCGTAAAAACAAATTGTTTTCACGGTAGTTTTCTAATACTTCCAGTGCTTTTTTAGAAACGAGGCGGTAATCGGCATGGTTATACACAATATCTACGCCCAAAAAGCCTAGCATTTTATAATAAAACTGTGCGGTAAACCTTTTAAAAAAAGTATCCGTAGTACGGTCGTTTCGGATGCCAAAAACGATATCTGCACCTGCCTGATATGCCAGTACAAAATCCTTAAGTACAGAGATATCGTCTTGCAAATCCACATCTAGGGTTACGACTGCATCGGCTCTTTCTTTTACGCTAAGCATACCCGCTAATATGGCACTTTGGTGTCCAAAATTTTTCGACAATTTTAATCCAAAAACGGCTGTATGCTGTTCGCACAATTGTTCTGTAAGCATCCAGGTTTTGTCTGTACTTCCATCATCTATTAGGCATAAAAAACTACCAGATGCTATATGGCCAGCATGTATCAATCCGTCTAGTTCGGCCAACAATTTTGTTACTGAACTTTGAAGTATCTCCTGTTCATTATAACAGGGGCATACGATGGCTAAAATCATTTGTTTACAATTTTTTTTTAAAATTCTGCAGGCTGTTCTGCTACCCATTTAGTTTAACCACCGAAAAGCTAAACCTATTACATAATTACTTCCGGGGGCGGCATTGTAATACCTACCTGCGGCGGCGTTTATATCGTTACCAAGGCTATACGAAACACCTGCTACATTATCAGCCCCTGCAAATATCTCCAGCAAGTAATGGTGGTTGCATATTTTTTTATACCCAAGCCGAAACCCCAACAAGTTATAGGATGCTGCGTACTCACTGTTCGCATCATTTAGAGCAATTTTATCGGTGTAGGTGTAGGTAACATTTAGATAAATGCCGGGCTTAGTAGTAACATCAAAACTTGCAGCTACAAAATGTTTTGGTGCACCGGGTAGTTGCTTGCCGCTATAATCTACAGTAAAAACATTATAATCATTATAAGTAAAATTCTGATAGCTATAAGCAGTACCCAAAAGTAAGTCGCTTACAAAACCATTAGCCTTTTTTACAGGTTGATATTTAAGCTGCAATTCAATACCGTGCTGGTTTGTACCGCCTGTGTTTACAAAAAAATCATTTCCGTTTATATCCCTTCTCTGGCTTATAGCATCCTGTAGTTTAAACCAATAGACATTTAAATCGTAATATAATTTGTGGGTAAAAAAGTGGCCTCTTGAACCAAGTTCATAGTTCATTCCTTTTTCGGCATTCAAAGTGTTGTTCACAGTTCCGTTAGATGGTATAAGTTCGGATGTGGTGGGCGGAGAAAAGCCTTGACTTACAAGACCATAAAAAGTTATATTATGTAAACTTTTAAGCAGTGTAAATCTTGGCGAAACAATATTACCAAACGTTCTTTCCTGCGGATTTACAGGATAACTATTTAGCCTGGTAATACCAGCATACGATTTATTAAAACTTGCACCGGCACTCAATATAAAGCCATTTTGCAGATCTAAGTCTGCCTGGCCAAATACACTATAACGCCAGTTATTTACTTCATCGTCTGTAAGCAAAGTATCGCTGTTACCACTTTTGTTTCTGAAGGTTTTTACGGTAAAAATTCCCTTCTGTGCTTCGGCTCCATAAACAAGTTGCAGCTTGGTTTCACCTAATTTAAGCAGGTTTGTAAAAACAGTACGGCCTCCAAAATGTGGTTCTGTTCTTTTTTCGAACACCCTTATGCCGGGATTATTAAACCATGTAAAAGCACTGTAAACGGAAGTCGTATTTTTCCAATTATCAGACAGTTGGTATTCGTTTGCCATGCCAGCATAAAAGGTTTTTTGGTAAATGGCCGCTTGTGCTTCCTGTGCCGAAGGTTGTGTGCCAGCACGTGGCCTTGCAGCTTTGGGGTTAGCGTTGAATTGTGCCAACGTTAAACCACCCGGTGTTTGATACATTAGGTCGCCATACATGGCCAGTACAGAGAGTTTTTGTTTATCACTTATTCTTAGTCTGGTTTCGTATGTAACTACATCCCTTCTCATTTTGGATTGCTCCCTGTAACCATTGCTTGTTTGGTGCTGGTACGAAATACTATTTTGGTTAGAAACGCTGCCCAGCATGGTTTTAGCTTGTATTTGCTGTAAGCCGAAACTGCCAAAAGAATAGCTTGCTGCCAAACCCGGCTGCCAACGCTTGGGTTCTGTTTGTAATAATAGGCTACCACCGGTTCCTGCACCGTACATACTGCCGGGCGGGCCTTTTAATACCTCAATAGATGCTACATTATAAAACCCGAGTTGGTTTACATAAGTGCCACCGCCCGGGTCGGTAAAAATCATTTCATTTACGTACACCTTTACATTGCGTACCCCGAAAGGTGCCCTTAAAGAACTGCCCCTGATATTTAGTCTAAAACTGCCGGGGCTGCGTTCTTCCATTTTTACGCCCGGCTCCATATTGAGAGCAGGCAGTAGCGATATATTGCCAAATCGCTGTAATGCTGTTGGTGTAATAATGGCTACAGCGGCAGCTGTTTGTTGCAGGTTTCGGTTTTGTTGAAAGGCTGTTACTACTACATTATCCAGCGAATCGTTTTGGCCGAATGTAGCTTCGGGCATATTTTGCCCGAAGCTAAAAATGGGTAACAAAAAACAAAGCCCTATTTTTAAACCTATTAAATTTTTCATCGTTGCAGGTAAAGTAAATTAAAACTAAAACAACCATGACCGAAAAAAAACAACAGTTGAATTTATTCAGCCTCACTATCATTGTAATTAGCCTTGTAATTGGCATGGGAATCTTTAAAACACCTGCTACCATTGCTGCTAAAAGCGGTACAGAAACCATCTTTTATGCAGCATGGATTATTGGCGGCGTTTTAGCATTAATAGGAGCTTTAATTTTTGCCGAAATAGGCACAAGGCTGCCCGTTGTAGGTGCTTATTACAAAGTATTTTCCTATTGTTATCATCCCGCGGTTGGTTTTACCATCAATATTCTGATTCTTATCAGCAATGCGGCATCGCTAGCTGTTGTGGCATTAATTGGGGCCGATTATGTAAGTGATTTACTATTTGGCCATGCAAGTGGAGCGGTATTTAATGTTAGCATTTCTATACTGGCAATTAGCCTTTTTTACATAGTAAATTTAATGGGCTTAAAAACCAGCAGCCGCACTCAAAATGTGCTAATGGTTGTTAAAATAGGCTTGATTATTTTATTGATTTCTGCACTCTTTACAAACACCAATGTGGCTCCGCATGACTATAATACCAAGGCGCCATTGTACACCTACGATGGCACCAATGCCTTGCTGCTACTGATTGTAAGCATGGTAGCGGTTTCATTTACCTATGGCGGATATCAGCAAACCATCAACTTTGGCGGCGAAGTAAATAAGGGCAGTACTTTAACCAAAGGCATTGTAACAGGCATCATTGTTGTGTTGTTTTTATACCTAGCTATGAGCTATACTTATGTACAAATAATTGGCTACGATAAAATGAAAAATGCCACTGCCATTGGCGCCTTACTTTGCGAAGCATGGTTTGGTAAAGTTGGGGGCAAGGTGTTCGATGTTTGTATGTTTGTAAGTGTGCTTGCGTATGTAAATGTATTGCTAATGAGTAACCCAAGGGTGATGTTTGCCATGAGTACAGACAAAGTATTTCCAAAAATATTTGCATTTAAAAATCCAAAAACTCAGGCATTGGTTCCGGGGCTAACTGTATTTGCTTTAACTACTATTCTCATTACTTTTTTTGGCAAAGGCGTAGATAACATTTTAGATTTTTCCATCTTTTTGGATTGCCTTGGTTTTATAACCGCTGCAGCCGCCTTACTCATTTTGCGGAAGCGAAAATTTGGCAGCGAAAATGTAAAAGGCACTTTCACCAAAATCATACCGGTAATAACAGTTTTATTTATTGCATCCTATTTTGTAGTAGCAATTGCAGTAGTTATAGACAATCCTATTGCAGCAGTTATAGGCGTTGGTTTATTAATTGTTTTTTTGGTACTGTATTTTGTTTTTTACCACCATAAAAAAGAAGCAGCCGATGAATTGGAAACAGAAGTGAATAAATTTCTACAACCATAATTAACCACCTTGGAACTATCCTACATCCTAAACGAACTGGGCGAAGACCGGCAACAATACTTTAACGCCATTGCACCACCCATTATACAAAGCAGCAATTTTACTTTTAAAAAAGTAGGTGCTCTGCGGCAGGCTTTTGCCGATGAATATTCCACCTATCTCTACAGTCGAGGTCTTAATCCTACAGTAGAAATATTAAGGAAAAAAC
Source organism: Chitinophagaceae bacterium (assembly GCA_043760535.1). Taxonomy (GTDB): domain Bacteria; phylum Bacteroidota; class Bacteroidia; order Chitinophagales; family Chitinophagaceae; genus JAZKFT01. The sequence continues at coordinate 13,906 of JAYUOV010000301.1, read as the reverse complement.
TTGCGGCACTTGATGAAGCCGAAGATTGCCTGGTATTTAACAGTGGTGCTGCAGCCATTTTTGCAGCGGTATTGGCCAATGTAAAAAGTGGCGATCATATCGTCTCTGTAAGAAATCCATATACCTGGGCGCAAAAAATGTTTCAACAAATTTTGCCTCGTTTTGGTGTAACCCACAGTTATATTGATGGAACAAAAATTGAAAACTGGGAACGGGCTATTTTAACCAATACTACAGTTATATATTTAGAAAGCCCCAATAGTTGGCTGTACGAACTGCAAGACCTGAAAGCCATTGCAGCACTGGCTAAACAGCATGGCATCATTACCATTATAGACAATAGTTATTGCACTCCCATTTACCAAAAGCCTATTACTTTGGGCATAGATTTGGTGCTGCAATCTGCTACCAAATACATTAGCGGCCATAGCGATGTGGTGGCTGGTGTTTTAAGCAGCAGCAGGCAAATAATAGAACGCATTTTCAACAGCGAATACATGAACATTGGCAGTGGCATACAGCCATTTAATGCATGGCTACTCATCCGTGGGTTACGCACATTGCCCATGCGGCTAGAGCATATTTCGAAAACTACAACATCCGTCATCTATTACCTAAACCAACATCCGCAGGTAGAAAAAGTTATCTTTCCTTTTCACCAAAACTTTTCGCAACTGGCACTGGCAAAACAACAAATGACTGGTGCATGTGGCTTACTCACTTTTATTATTAAAGCCAATACCCTACAGCAGATAGAAACTTTTTGCGAAGCCCTGAAACATATTTTTATGGCAGTAAGCTGGGGCGGCCACGAAAGCCTAATTATACCCAAATGTGCAGGAATGTCGGTAGATGCCTTTGATTCAAATAACGAAGAACACCGGATGCTTCGTTTATACGTTGGGCAGGAAGATGCAGCTTACCTCATCAGCGATTTGGAGCAGGCGTTTATCAAAATAAAATCTGCCTCATTATAATTCACTCTTAAAGGCTTGCCGCTAAAACAAAACCCGATTAATGTTGTATTCTTACGCTTATTTTTGTTTGTATGAATTACTTAAAAACCACGCTTGTGGTACTGGGCACTTTGCTTACTATATTTGGTTTAAGTCAGGAAAAATGGGATTTGCGCCGTTGTGTGGAATATGCAACTAGTAACAACATTAGTATAAAACAAAGCCACATACAGGAGAAATTGGCTGAGTTACAGTATCTGCAGCTAAAAGACAGCAGATTGCCATCGCTTAACCTCAATACCAATCAAGGTTTTCAGTTTGGTCGTAGTATCGATCCGGCAACCAATCAGTTTACCAATACACCGGTTACTTTCTTAAGTGGGCAATTGCAAACTGGCGTTACCTTATTTAACTGGTTCAGCGTAAAAAACAATATAGAAGCCAACCGGCTTACAGTGGAAGCCAATAAAGCTGCCACAGCAAAGATAAAAGATGACATAAGCCTGAATGTGGCAAATGCCTACCTAACAGCGCTGCTTACTTTTGAGCAAACTAAAATTGCTGCTGTAGCCATAGACCAAACAAAAGAGCAATTAAGAAATACTCGCAAAAGAGTAGATGCTGGAGCCTTGCCAGAACTGAATGCTGCCGAACTGGAGGCACAGCTTGCCCGGGATAGTGCCACATTACTGGTAGCCGAAAGTAACCGTCAGCTAAACTTATTACAACTAAAAGCCATCCTTAATATGGATGCAGCCCTACCGTTTGACATAGCCACTCCGCCAGTAGAAATGATACCTGTAGAAAGCTTTGCAGAACTGGAACCCAACCTTGTATATGAGCTTGCCATGAAAAATCAACCCCAGCAACTGGCCAATAAATATCGCTACGAATCTTCGGCATACAATATTAAAGTGGCAAAAGCTGGGTTGTATCCTACCATTTCTGGCTTTGCTAGTTTACAAAGTAATTTTTCTAGTGCTAGTAAGCAGCCTATTGGCTCGCCACTGTTAAATATATTACCCACTGCATCTTTTGTAAATGTTACGGGCAATAATTATTTTGTTCAGGTACCCGTTACCCGTTTTAATGAGTTTAAGACTGTTGGCCTCGGCAGGCAGTTCGATAATAACTTCAGGCAGTCGCTTGGCATTGGCATTCAGGTGCCTATTTTTAATGGCCACCAGGCCAAAACCAACTGGCAGCGAAGTATTGTAAACCAGCAAAACCTGGTGCTGCAGATGCAGGCGGATAGCCTCACACTAAAACAAAATATTTACCAGGCTTACCAAGGAGCAATAAGCGCTTATCAAACTTTACAAGGGCGTATTAAAACCCTTGAAACTAGTGACTACGCTTATAACCTTGGTAAAAAAAGGTACGATATTGGCTTGCTGCCTACACTGGATTTACTAACGCTTGGTACCAATGTACAACGTGCTAAAATAGATATGGTATCCGCCAAATTCGATTATGTATTTCGAATGAAAGTGCTGGAATTTTATAAAGGCAGAGGACTTCGGTTGTAGGGTGTTAGGGATTGGAGATTGGTAAAACGGCGTCCAGTTCATTCAATTTCAGTGTTCCTGCCACACATAATCCCCCGCTGGCGGGGGTGGTTGGTTCTTGCCTACCGGGTGTGGATGAATTTGAAATGGCTTTGAATACAAAAGGGATTTTTTGACACTAGCTTTTGTACTACTATAAAGCGGCATGGGCGAACGATATAAATCCCGTACAATTGCAAAATTCCATTCATTTGATTGCAACTTTTGGCTTTTATCTTAATTTAAAAAAACACTACGGTTATAAATTAAAAACTATGAACAAGAAATTAAAATGGTCGCTCATTATTATAGGCACATTAACTATTGCCTTTATTGTACTTAAAAAAACCGGTGTTATTAGTAAGGAGGAATCAACCAAAGTAGCCATCGAAAAAGCCAGTAAACGTACCATTATCGAAACCGTAAATGCTAGTGGTAAAATATACCCCGAGATAGAAGTAAAAGTAAGCCCCGACATTAGCGGAGAGATAACCGAGTTAACCGTGCTAGAAGGCGACAGCGTAAAAAAAGGCCAGGTGCTTGCCCGCATTTACGCCGACATTTATGCCCTTCAGCAGCAGCAAGCGGCAGCACAGGTAAACCAACAGCAGTTTCAGGTGGCCAATAATCAGGCACAGCTTGCTGGCCTGCAGGCCACATTAAACCAGGCCGAAATAACCCTTAACCGTCAAAAATTATTACTATCGGATAAGGTGATTAGTAAAAGCGAATACGAGCAGGCTGAAGTAGCTTTTAATACTGCCAAAGCCAATATGAATGCTGCCGGCAAAGGCATTAACGCCACACAAGCCGGGGTGCAAAGTGCCAGAGCTAATTTACAAAAAGCCAGTAAAGATGTAAGCCGTGCCACCATTATAGCACCCATGGATGGTGTGGTAAGTTTACTAAATGTAAAAAAAGGCGAACGGGTGGTTGGTACCGCACAAATGGCCGGCACAGAAATGATGCGGATAGCCGATTTTAAAAGCATAGAAATAAGGGTGGATGTACCGGAAAACGATATACCCAAAGTGCATATTGGCGATAGTGCCATTGTAACGGTGGATGCCTACATTGGCAAAAAATTTAAAGGGCTGGTGTACCAAATTGCTAGCAGCCAAAACGGTGCCGTTACTGCCAATGTAGTAAACTCGGCCAACGATGTTACCAATTACAAAGTGTATATCCGCCTGATACCCGAATCGTATAAAGACCTGATAGATCCGGCACGGCCAAAGAGTTTTCCATTTAGACCGGGTATGACGGCTAGTGCAGATATACAAACCAAAACAATAACAGATGCACTGGCTGTACCCATAAATGCAGTAACCACCCGGGATAAAAAAGACGATAGCAAAACTACCAAAGATAAAAAAGGAGAAACCAAAACTGAAGATGCCGCACCCATGAGCAACAATGAAGAAGACATTAGAGACGTGGTGGTTTTTGTATATAACCCAAAGGATTTTACAGTAAGAAAAGTGAAGGTAACAACAGGTATTCAAGACACAAAGTACATCCAAATTACGGAAGGCCTTAAAGGTGGCGAAGAAGTGGTGGGCGAACCTTACAATGTGATTTACAAAATACTTAAAGATGCCATGAAAGTAACAGTTGTAGATAAGGACAAGCTTTTTGAAGTAAAAAAGTAAGGTTTAGGGTTTAGGTAGCAAAATTCAAGATTAGCAATTAAAGATCTATTAATCGTAAGCTCATTGCTTTATTACAAGCCTTAGCCTACTGCCTTCAGCGGTTCAATCATTTAAAAAATAATCAATTAAAAAATGTATTTAAAATTTGGCATATTGGGTAGCGGCAGCTGGGCAACGGCTTTGGCTAAAATTCTTACCGATAATGGCCACACCATACATTGGTGGGTGCGTAACGAGGAGAGCATTAAAGCCTTTAAAAAAAGACGCCACAATCCACACTACTTATCCACTGCTAATTTCGATGTAAAGCAATTGCAGATGAGCAGCAGCATTGCAGAAGTTATACACCATTCAGATGCCATTGTGGTGTGCATCCCATCTGCTTACCTGCTTCCAGCCTTATTAGAATTGCCCACGGATATTTTCAATAATAAAAAAATTATTTCGGCTATTAAGGGCATTTTACCTAATAATAAACACCAGTTGCTCAACGAGTTTCTGGAGCAATCTTTTGGTGTAAAACACCAGGATTATTTTACCGTAATGGGGCCCTGCCATGCCGAAGAAGTAGCAGCAGAAAAATTATCGTACCTCACATTTTCGGGTGTAAATACAGAGGATACAAAAGCGATAGCCGCCAATTTTAAAACAGATTATTTAAACACTGTAACCAACCACGACATTTGGGGCACACAATATGCCGCCGTATTAAAAAACATTTATGCAGTAGGCGCAGGCATGGCACATGGCCTTGAGTATGGCGATAATTTCTTAAGTGTGTACATAGCCAATGCCGCCGATGAAATGGTGGGTTTTTTAAAGAAAATAAATGAAGCCCGACCTATGTTGCCAACAGACAACTGTAGAATACTAAATCTTAACTATGCCGCGTCCGTTTATCTCGGCGATTTACTGGTAACCTGCTATTCACTTTTTAGCCGCAACCGTACTTTTGGTAATATGATTGGCAAAGGGTACTCTGTAAAAGTAGCTCAGCTAGAAATGAATATGGTAGCCGAAGGATACCCCGCCAGCAAAGGATTGTACCAGATTAACCAATCTGTGGGTGCGGCTATGCCCATTACAGATACCATCTATAAAATATTATGGGAGGGGCTTGATGCCAGCGAAGGTTTTAAAGAAATAGAGAATGTGCTGAAGTAAAAATGTAGCTTTTACAGACCTAATAATACAAGTAATGCAGCGGTATCATCTAAAAAATACCATGCCATTTTGATGTCCCCATTCAGCCTACTTTGTAATATTGATTTGGGGGGCATTAGTGTTAATATCAGAACTCTTTACCCTTCGCAGTTTTGTTTGTGTAATTTTTCTTTTTTACCCTGCTAAAACCTATAAGGCCATTTCGAGCTTACCGCTTTTCAATCACCCAAATAGACCTTATAGGTTTGGCTAGCATGCAGCCTAAAAAAATCACTTAAACTTAAACCGCATCACTACCTCTCCGGTTGCTTCGTCTATAGTAATGCTTTTATCATCTGCCCCCATACTTTTTCCTGTGGCCATTTGGTAAATGCCGGCCAAAAAGTTGAGACCGTTTTGCATTACTTGTTCCATTTGTTCAATAGGCTGTGCGGTTTCTTTGGTAGAGCTAACTTCAGTTTCGGCATAAATGGCTTCAATAGTATTGGCTTCTTCTTTTAAAGCACCTGTAAAGGTTGAAACTTTGGCCAGTTCTTGTTCGGGTGTAAATAATGCCTCTATTTCTGTAGCCGATGGATTGGCAAGTTCGGCCATGGCTGCCTCCAGTTCTAGCAAAAATTGAGCACGGCCGCTAGCAGAAAAATCGACACTATCCATTCGGTTACTTTCTGATAAAACACCATCAAACAAGCTTTGTTTTACGCCCAGACCAGAGGCTATTTGGGTCTCGATAGAGTTGCGGGTAATAAAGTTAATAACTGTTAGTTTTTTGCTCCGCTGACCCAGCCTGTCTATCCGGCCAATACGTTGGTTTTTCTTGGCGGGGTTCCATGGCAGCTCGAAATTAATAACGGTATCGGCCACTTGCAGGTTAAGGCCGCTACCGCCCGCCTCGCTACTCAAAAATATTTTACACTCAGGGTCGGTTTCAAATTTCTTTACCAGTTGCCCACGATTTTTTACCGCTACTTTACCATTAAGCATGGCATAGCCAATGCCTTCTTTATGCAGCATTTGCCCTATTAGTTGCAGCATTACCACCCATTCGCTAAAGATGATCACCTTGCCTTGTTTGTTTACTAAATCCATCTTTTCGGTAAGGATGTATTTCAGTTCCTCCAGCTTGGGAGACACATGGGTTTCCTTGTCCACCAAAAAAGTGCTGTCGCAACACATACGCATATTTAACAGCAATAGCATCAGCCGTTGCTGATCGTAGGGGCTAATATATTTTTTTCTCAAAATAGCAGCAATGCCCTTAGCAAAACTTGCATGCATACCTAGCTGATCTAGCTGCATACTCACCGGTACATTTATTTCCGTAACGGTGGGCAGGTCTTTTATCACCTTTCTTTTCTCCCGGCGAAGCAGTATGGGTTGTAGCCTTTCGTATAAATTTTGCAGGTTATAATAACCAGTAATTTTATTTCTATTTTTTTCATCAAAAAGGCAGTGTTGGTAGCTAAACTCCCAAAGGGGCGAAAGAAAGTTGGGGTCCACAAACTGCACAATAGAGTAGAGGTCGGAGATTTTATTTTCTATAGGTGTACCAGTAATTACCAGCCCATGTTTCTTTTTTAATTGCTTAATATTTTGTGCTGTAGTAGTAGAAAAATTCTTTATCCGTTGGGCTTCGTCCAATATTACAAAATCGGTATCCATGTTATTAATCTGCCGCAAATCCCTTAGTACCGTTTCGTAGTTTACTATTAAAAAGTAGGCCGTACTTTCCCTGTAAATGGCATTCCTTTCTGCCGGCAAGCCATCCACTACAATAGCCGCTTCATCACAAAATTTTTCTATCTCCTTTTTCCATTGTTCTTTTAGCGAAGCGGGGCATACCACCAATGTTTTTTTAAACCCAAATATTTGTTTTTTCTTTATAGCAATGGTAATGGCCTGTATGGTTTTTCCCAAACCCATTTCGTCGGCTATTATTACGGCATCTTTAAAAGTGGCAAACTGCACTCCTTGTTTTTGGTAAGGAAAAAGTTCAGCTTTAATATCGGAAAAATCCAGTGTGGTAGCTGCTTCCACACTAAAAAGCATGGCCTTATCCCATGCCTGCCTTACCTTCTCCTCTACTTCTGGGCGTATTTTTATCTCGGCAAAATCTCTTGCTGCTTGTATTAAAGGGAGTACATTTTTTTCCTCACCGGCGGGTATCCATTTTTCTTTACCAAAATAGGTTTTTAGTAGTTTACTTATTGCTATGGGCAATACATGTGGGTAATGCCAGGTTATTTTATAATCGTTTTGTGGGTCGGTGTATATTTCTACAAAGGGAAACGTTTTGCTGAGCTTATTGTATAGTTTTTTATTTTCTTTTATTGTTTCAAAAGCAAACATAATATGCTTGGTAGTGCCCAGTTTATTGGTTTGCCAGTCGGGGTTGTTTATATAGCCTGTTTCATTTTCAAAATCACGCAGAAGTACCTGAAATTTTATGCCTTTTTCGTTGGTTACTTCATGTTCGCCAAAAATGTTGCCTGCAAATTTTATACGGTATTCAGTTTTAATAGCCTTTTCTCTTCTTTCGGCCAATACCCGCTTTACCATGCCTTCTCGGGTATATGCTTTGCCCTCTATTAATGGCTGGTTGGGTAGCTCCAGTTCATCTTTGGCCTGTAGCAGTGCAGCAATTGAAGATCCATTCCAATCAGTGGGTTTCCCGTCTATTAATGGCAGTAATGTTTCATCAAACTTTTTAAGTGAAATCTCAGCAGATTCGCCGTTGCTATCTGTTTGTACCAATACATCTATTGCATTTTTAGAGAGGCTTAATGTTTGGCACAGACCGGTATAATATATTTTTTCGCCTTCGGCAAAAAGCGTGGAAAGGCTTTTTTGTTTGGATAAAATTTCAATTTGTTGTTGTACAAATTCAAGCAGCGTAGCATCATCTTTCATAGTAAATAATTTACCAGGCAAAAGTGATAGTTATACCATCGAGTAGTAGTTTCAGTTTTCCACAATGGGGATAAAGAATAATGTATAAAAACACCGGCACTGGTGCAGCCAAAAAAAAAGGTTCAAGGTTCAAGGTCTAAGGAGTCAAGACACAAGTATTCATCTTGACTCCTTAGACCTTGAACCTTTTGACTTAACCCTTGAATCTTGAATCTTGTACCTTGTACCTTGAACCTTTATTTTGGGTCAAGACTTTTTTACCATTTCAATATGTGGAATACCATCTTCCATGTAACCAATATCGGTTTGGATAAAACCCAGTGATTCGTAGAATTTTTTTAGGTACGATTGAGCACCTATTTTAATGGGGCTTTTACCAAACAATCCGTATAGCTTATCAATACTTTCTTCCATAAGCTTACGGCCTATGCCAGTGCCACGGGCTGCGGGGCTGGTAACTACCCTGCCTATAGATGGCATGTCGTTGTATGCAACGCCTACCGGAAGCAACCTGGTGTAAGCCGCCAGCAAATCGCCCTTCCAGCCCATGAGGTGATGGCCTTTCTGATCCATATTGTCTTCATCCAGGTAAGGGCAGTTTTGTTCTACTACAAATACTTCGCTTCTTAGCCGCAGAATGGCGTACAGCTCGTAAGGCGTTAGTTCTTTAAAAGGTTTTAGTTTCCAGATTATCATGGTGTAAAGCTATTTTTTATTTGCAAAGTATGCATTAGAATTTCTACGTCTTTGCTGCGCAGTACTCTTGCACAAACGTGGCTATTCTTAAGCATTTTTAGGCAAAGTTGTACTTTTGGTAATAACAAATGTTACAAATTTCGGAGAAGCCGTGGGATAAAACCTTAGCAATAATTTGAAATGTAATGTTGGAGAAAAAATGTTTGTAAAAGGCAAAGTGCATGGTTGGTTTAATCATAACAAACAACCTAATTAAATTATGTAACGCTACGGAATTAAAAAAATCGCCAATGTTGCCCCATCATGGTGCTATTACCGGATAAAAGTAACATCATAAATAGGCTTAATAGCAAATTTACCAACCGGTTAAACAATTAACTTTGCTGCTTTACATTATAATTACATGAGCAGACAACAAATAATTTTTATAGCAGCAGCAGTAGCACTTACAGGCGGGCTGTATTTTTTTGGCGTTACCATTCCTAAAAAAAAGGAAGGAGAAGAACAGGCAAAAACGGCACCGGCCCAACATGATCATCAAACATTTGAAATAGATCATTATTTAGAAGATGTAACCAAACAACAACCCATTAGTGGGCAGCAGTTACTGGCTTCGCTGGAAAATATTGTGAAAAGAGGCGACGTAAATGACCAGCAAATAAAGGCGTATGGACAGCAGGCAGCCTATTGGAGAGATAGTGCCGACAACCCAATTGCATATTTACATTACCTGAAATTGGCCGCAACATTGGAAAATTCAGAAAAAAACCTCACATTTGCCGCCCACTCCATTTTAAGGTATCTCTCTTTTGTAGAAAAACCACAAGAAAAAGTGTACTTGGCCAATGAGGGCCGAGAGTTATTTGAAAAGGCTTTGGACATCAATCCAGCCAACGATTCTAGTGCTGTAGGGCTTGGCGGTTGCTACATGTATGGCGCATCTAAAGGCAAAGGTGACAGCCCGATGACTGGCATTAGTAAAGTGAGAGAAGTAGCTGCGAAAGACAGTACCGATATGTTTGCTCAACGTATGTTGGGTATTGGTGGTCTAATTAGCGGACAGTTAGATAAAGCGGCTATGCGGTTCGAAAAAGTAGCGGCGGCAGAACCAAATAATATTGAAATACAATTTAAACTGGCAGAAACCTACGAGAACCTTGGCGACAAACCAAACGCAATTAAATGGTACACCGCTATTATGAATAAGAGCAAAATTCCAGAAATGAGAACGGAACTTGCAAAAAGGATAAAACAATTAGGAAATTAGCAAATTGGTTGACTCGTACATTAATGTATTAATAACGAACAGAATAAGGGTTTTAAGAATGAATCAACCAACAACAACAATCAACGAGTACAAACAATTATTTCATAACAACAAAATACTTAGAACATGCCTTGTGGTAAAAAAAGGAAGCGTCATAAAATAGCAACGCACAAACGGAAGAAACGTTTACGTAAGAACCGTCATAAAAAAGGAAAGAAATAAGTCTGCCAAAAGTAGATTTTCATTGCATACGCTGCTGGGTTGTGCGAATCGTACAATCTGGCGGTTTTTTGTGCGGTAAGGTTGTTATAGCCATTGTATCCCCATGTGCCGCTGTACATACTATCCCCCCATTATCGTCGGCGGTAAATAACAGGCAATTATTTTACAATCACTTCTGCAACTCTGATAGAACGTGAATAAGGAACTCATTATCAATGCTACACCCAATGGGGTGGAAATAGCTTTATTGGAAGAAAAAAAACTGGTGGAATTACACCACGACCTGGCCAATAGCGGCTTTGGTGTAGGCGACCTTTATTTGGGCAAAGTTCGTAAGCTAATGCCTGGTATGAATGCCGCTTTTGTAGAAGTAGGCTTCGAAAAAGACGGTTTTCTCCACTACACCGACCTTAGCCCCTATGCTAAAAGCCTGCTTAAGTTTACGAGCATGTGCATGCAGCAACCTAAAGATGCTGAACCCTTCGATTTTCAAAAATTTACTGTAGAGGCCGAAATAATTAAGACTGGTAAGATTAATGAGGTGATGAATGGCAAGCCCAATGTGCTGGTGCAAATTCTTAAAGAACCCATTGCCAGTAAAGGCCCACGCCTTAGTTGCGAACTGAGTCTGCCTGGCCGTTTTGTAGTGGTTACGCCATTTAATAACGTAATAGCTGTAAGTAAAAAAATACATAGCAGCGAAGAGCGGAAACGACTACAAAAAATTGTGGATGCTTTTAAGCCCAAAAATTTTGGAGTAATAGTACGTACGGCTGCCGAAGGCAAAAACTCTGCCGAACTACACGAAGACCTAATGCAGCTAAATGATAAGTGGAACACCATTATGCGAAATATGCAAGGTGTGGAAGCACCATGTAAAATTTTAGGCGAACAGGATAAGACCACATCCATGCTGAGAGATTTGCTGAATTCAGATTTTAACCGCATAGTTACTAACGATAAAAACATTTTTAACGATGCTAAAACTTACATCCAGAAAATAGCTCCGGAGAAAGAGGATATTGTTACGTATTACAACAACGGCTCTCCTATTTTCGACAGTTTTGGTGTAACCAAACAAGTAAAAGCCAGTTTTGGCAAAACGGTAAACCTGCCAAGCGGTGCGTATCTTATAATAGAACATACAGAAGCCCTACACGTAATAGACGTAAATAGTGGCTATAAGAATAGCAATAATAATCAGGAAGAAAACAGCCTTCAAACCAACATGGAGGCTGCCGAAGAAATAGCCCGACAATTGCGATTGAGGGATTTAGGCGGCATAATTGTGGTAGATTTTATAGATATGAAACTGCCCGACAACCGACGCAAATTGGCTGAAGCCATGGAAGAAATGATGCTGACCGACAGGGCTCGACATTCTATTTTACCCATCAGCAAATTTGGCCTTATGCAAATTACCCGTCAGCGAATGAAGCCGGAAATGAACATTAAAACTGAAGAGCTTTGCCCAAGCTGCGACGGTACCGGCAAAATCTCATCATCGCTGATACTGGAAGATGAGATAGCCAAGAACCTTAATTACCTGATGAACCATGGCCACAAGAAAATATCATTATCAGTTCACCCAATTGTAGAAGCATACCTGCGTAAAGGCTGGCCAAGTAAACAAATGAAATGGGCCTGGAACTATAAAAAATGGATGGCTGTAAAAGGCAACAATAATTACCACCTAACCGAGTACCGGTTTTTTGATATGCATGGCGAAGAGATACGGTTGTAAGTTTTTGCCAGGATTTAATAGGATCACGGAAGAAAAGGATTGCCCACTGATAAACACAGATTTTTCTGTTTTATGAGTGGGCAATTTTTATTGGGGGGGGGATATTTGGGCGAATCCCCGCCGAAAACCGGGCGGGGCCGGGCTTTCCGTTCCAATTTTTTTGGCCGAAAACCAAGGCCAAAAAAGATTTCTACTGCAATCCCTTTCGCTGCTTTAGTATGGCAAACACCGGAACCCTTAACTTTCCTAATCATATTGCAATCCCCTACGTAATAACATCATAAGAATTATCTCAATTAAGATTATTGTAATGAAAGAAATATTAAAAATAGAAAAAGAAAGGAGTATTTTTTTACCATCAACTTACAAAAAATTTTACGAGGTATGCTATAATAAAATGCCGGAAAATCTTGTTGGCACAGACCTTTTTAGATTAGAAGTAATTCATGAAGGTGCTCTTGAACTTCTGGCCGATGACGGCATTGATAGTTTTTTAACCCCTGATGATTTTGTATTTATGATGCATCAAGGGTATCAATTTTGGTATTTTAAAGCTGATGGAAATCCAGACCCAATTGTAAATTATTATTATGAGGGTAAGTTATTACCTGAAAATGTCGGTGTCTTTTCAAGTGTTATCCAATCTTATTTACAATCCTGATTACAAAGACAGATTTTGCCACAAATACACGTAGGACCACTAATGATGCATTTCATTTTCGTGACCATTTTTTTATCCCATTTTATATGTTACTATAGAAAATGCTGGCTTATGGTTAAAAAACCAGGCTGCTCAAAATAATGAGACAGCCTGTTTTTTTGTGGCCTAAAAAAGAATCTTATACAACCCCTCAAAACCCTTACCACCACTACATTTTACCATACTTAAACGCAGGTTCAATTTTTAGGTGTGTAACATATATGTGGCCAATAAAAGACTACACACCCCATCGTAAACCAAAAAAAAAAGACCACACTTTGGCCATTTTCTCGCCTACGTTGCATTCATATTAACCACCCATTTTAGCCATCCGCGTATCTTTTTTTTCGGCCTGTTTTTCCTCCAGGCAGCCGTTGTATTTTTCTAGTACGGCGTAGTATTTTTCTTTAAAATCCACGTTACTATCTACACTGGCAGCCAACACCACAGCTTCGCCCAGCAGCATTGAGCCACGGCCACTAATCAACCAATTCATGTCTAATTCTGGAAATTTGTCTGAGATATTTTGCAGCCAATCAGAATTAATACTTCGTGCCGATTTTATGGCTTTATGAATTGAACTATTACCAGCACCGATAAGCCTTTCAAATTCAGAAATACCCATGTTTTTGTGTGTAATAAATGTGTTCAATCGGTGTGTAACATTTTGCATTTTGTCTATTGTTTTGACTTATTTCAAAAATTAATTTGGTGTTATGGAAATTTGTCTACTACATTTACACCACCATTAACCACCGCCACAACTTGTAATAACAATGAAAGCATTACTAATAAAAAATTTAGGTGTATACCCATCCGAGGCAAGCCGCCTGGTTTGCGAAGCAAATGGCACACATACCCTAAGTGGTGCTTTTGTTAGCACAAGTTGGTTTAATGGTTTGGCGGTTAGGTGTGGTAACCTAACCGCTATTTTTTGTTTAACGGTTTTTCAATCTATAAAGAAACATGTTTTAAGCCAAAATATAGTTAAGGGCATCTCTAAAAACCCATATTTTGTAAGTGCCGCATTTTAAGTTACAATTTTATT
>JAYUOV010000300.1:0-8257 GCA_043760535.1 Chitinophagaceae bacterium | reverse complement strand
CCACCCAACTGAACAATAACGCCATAAGGTTTTTCATGCTCTACTATTTCCCACAGATGCTCCCAAAAAACGGGTTCAAAATAAAGCTTGTCTGCAATATCAAAATCGGTACTCACCGTTTCAGGGTTGCAGTTTACCATAATGGCTTCAAAGCCGCAATCTTTAATGGCTAGCAAGCCGTGTACACAGCAGTAATCGAACTCAATACCTTGCCCGATGCGGTTAGGGCCGCTACCGAGTACGATGATTTTTTTCTTGTTGGAACTAATGGATTCGTTATGGATCATTGTTTATAATTCGTTCGCTTTTTGTAAAATAGATTGTAAAATTATTCCACTAATGTAAAAGCCAATATCTTTTTGAATTTTTAATATAGCTGGTTTAATAGCAGGAATGTAACCCCTGTTTTTAGCTTCGAGCAAAATGCCTAATGTGCCCCTTAGCTGCAAGTGGAAAGTTGCAGCAATCATTCGTCCCTTTTTTTCATCCATCAAAAGAAAACCTGCATTTTCCTCTATTGCTAGGGCTATCGCTTCCGATTCGCCCATGTCAATTTGTAGGTTCAGTTGGTTTACCAAACCAGTATCGGCCGGATTTTTTATTTCGATAAATGGGTAAACATTCATAAAGTTGTCGTTCACCAAATGCGCATTTTTTAACTCCCAAAAAACTTCGGTTGGGATGATTACTTTTTGGTAAATTTTTTCAAGAAGGTCTAATGCTTCAATATGTAACAGTGCTACAATAGGTGAAGTATCGCTAACTACAATCATGCTTTACTAACTTTTACTAATGTCTTCTATTTCGGCCAAGGTGGACAGTTCATCTATAATTGGTATGTTTTTTTTACCCAGTTCCAGCATCATTTCCACATAATTTAACCCGCAAAATTTAGAAGCCTGGCTAATTGTAAGAAAATGTTTTTCAAACATCCAGCAAGAAAAATCAATCAGAATAGCCTTTTCCGTCATGCCGGTTTTTTTTATGGTATCGTCATCAAGCGTAATCATAATTGTAGTTTAACTTAGTTTTTTACAAAGATGGATTCTCAAAAGTACTATAGAAATACGGCGTCTTGGCCTCAAACTCTGCACTGCATGTATCCACCATTTTAAACACCCTGGTTAATCCCATTTTCTTGCGGCGTTCGTAAATTTCATCTTCTAAAGTGCCGTCTTTTAAAATGCGGCAAATCTGTTCGTCGCCAAAGCCATTGCGTTTGGCTTTTATCAATAATTCATCGGGCAGGGTATCGCCGTTGTACTTCATTATTTCCTGTTCTATCCTAGCTATTTCTCGTATTTGGTAAATAAACCAGCGGTCTATTCTTGTGGCTTCGCAAATGGTTTTAATGCTTACACCCTGCATCAATGCATCTTTTATGCGGAAAATCCGATCCCATTTCGGCGTCTTAATATACTGAATCAGTTCTTCGCTATGCATCATGCTTTTGCCATAATAACCCAGTCCCACCGCTTCATTCTCTAAACTCTGACAAGCTTTTTGTATCGCTTCGGTAAAGCTGCGGCCTATGCTCATTACTTCGCCTACGCTTTTCATTTGCAGGCCGAGTGTGTCGTTGGCTCCTTTAAACTTATCAAAGTTCCAGCGGGGCATTTTTACGATTACATAATCCAAAGCTGGTTCAAAGTAGGCCGAAGTGGTTTGGGTAATCTGATTTTTTAGCTCGTCCAGATTATAGCCAATAGCCAGTTTAGCTGCTACTTTAGCAATGGGATAACCTGTGGCCTTACTGGCCAATGCCGATGAGCGACTTACCCGTGGGTTAATTTCTACAGCTATCAGCTCTTCGGTTTCGGGGTTGAGTGCAAACTGCACATTACAGCCGCCGGCAAAGTTGCCCAGGTCTCTCATAATCATAATTGCCGTGTTCCGCATTAGCTGAAATGCAGTGTCGCTAAGCGTCATTGCCGGTGCCACAGTAATGCTGTCGCCGGTGTGTACGCCCATGGGGTCAAAGTTTTCCACGGTACAAATAATGGCCACATTGTCGGCAGCATCTCTTAAAAGTTCCAGTTCAAATTCCTTCCAGCCTATTACAGCTTTTTCTACCAACACTTCATGTATGGGGCTGGCGGTAAGGCCACGGTTAAGGGCTTCGTCCAGCTCCGTTTTATCATGCACAAAGCCAGCACCACCGCCGCCCAATGTAAACGATGGGCGTATTACCAATGGAAATCCAATTTCCTGTGCAAATTCTTTTCCTTCTAAAAAGCTGTTGGCTGTACGTGCCGGAGCTACCTGTACGCCAAGTTGTATCATCCATTGCCGGAATTTTTCACGGTCTTCGGCCTTATCTATGGCTTTAATATCCACACCAATAAGGCGGCAATTGTATTTTTCCCAAATGCCCAGTTCTTCGGCTTCTTTGGCAAGGTTCAGTGCAGTTTGTCCACCCATGGTAGGCAGTATAGCGTCTATCTGGTTTTCTTCCAGTATTTGCTCAATACTTTCTACGGTAAGTGGCAATAAATAAACCCTGTCGGCCATCATGGGGTCGGTCATAATGGTGGCAGGGTTACTATTAATAAGGGTTACTTTAATCCCTTCTTCGCTTAAACTTCTTGCTGCCTGTGTGCCGCTATAGTCAAATTCGCAGGCTTGGCCTATAACGATGGGGCCGCTTCCTATAATCAAAACGGAGGTGATAGAATTGTCTTTGGGCATTTTTTATTACTTTGAAAAGATGGAAAAGACCTTTACCAGCGGCTTGTTTTCGATTGCTTGCCGATAGATAAATTGTGCAAATGTAAGGGTGCGGAAAAAGTATTGCCGATTAATTTTTACCACATAAAATTTTTACCGCAATAAACGGAGTGGAAAGTATTTAGAATTGCACATTGTATTATAAACAACCCGTTATTGGCTGCCAAAACCTACTATTAATTATTACATTTGGCAGCCAATAATGCACTTGTAGTATCGCCGTTGCCATAGTCCTGCAAAATTTTATCAAACAAAAAGTACTTATTACCTGCCAAAACTAACTTTTAAACCATAGATTTGGCAGCTAATAATGCATGTATGCAAACGATTATTATCGGCCGTGAAGACGAAATAGAGATTATGGGCAAGCTCTTAAAATCTACAGCACCAGAGCTGCTGGCCATGTACGGGCGTCGCCGGGTGGGTAAAACTTTTTTGATAAAACATTTTTACGCCCCCAATATGATTTTCCTTTTTAGCGGACAATTAAAGGGCACCAAAGACGACCAGCTACACAACTTTGCGGAGCAACTTAACAAGTGGTTTCCGGCAGAAAAAAGCTGGCGAAAGCCCAAGGGCTGGCCACAGGCATTTACCCAATTACAGGCTTGCGTAGAAAAAGCCAGAGGTAATAAAAAGAAAGTGCTTTTTTTTGATGAACTGCCATGGCTGGATAACCACAAATCCGGCTTTCTATCTGCCTTCGATTATTTTTGGAACAACTTTGCCAGCACCCGAAACGACCTGCTGGTAACCGTTTGCGGCTCTGCGGCTTCGTGGATTATTGATAAAATAATAAATAATAAGGGCGGCCTGCACAACAGGGTTACGCAACGGATACGGCTGCTGCCATTTACATTGCAGGAAACAAAAGCTTACCTGGCCCATAAAAAAATAATGTATAGCCATTACCAAATGCTGCAATTGTATATGGTTTTTGGCGGCGTTCCACATTACTTAAATGCCGTAGAACGTAGTAAGAGTGTACAGCAAAATATTGAGCAATTATGCTTTACCAAAGACGGGCTGCTTACCGGCGAATTCGAAAACCTGTATGCCTCTTTATTTAGTAATTACAGTAAGCACATTCAGGTGGCAAAAACATTGGCACTAAAAAGCGACGGGCTTACAAGAAGCGAAATAATAGCTGCCAGCAAATTGCAAACAGGCGGTGGCACATCTGTCGTATTAAGCGAATTGGTAGAAAGTGGTTTTGCAGAAAAAACATTGCCATTTAACAAAAAAGAAAAAGACAGCCTGTACAGGCTTACCGACGAATTTTCGTTGTTTTATTTTAGGTTTATGCAAAAAGAAAAGGGCAATGAGAAAGGGCAATGGCTGGCAAAAAGCACCACGCCTACCTACACAAGCTGGTGCGGTTATGCCTTCGAAAGTATTTGCCTGAAGCATATTGTGCAAATAAAAAAGGGGCTTCAAATTGCAGGTATGCAATCGTCGCAGTCGAGCTGGTACAAAGCTGGCAGCCGGCAAAGTGAGGGAGCACAAATAGATTTGCTGATAGACAGATCCGATCAATGCATTAATATTTGCGAAATAAAATTTAGCACCACCCCTTTTACCATTGATAAAAAATATGCAGAAAGCCTGGAAAAAAGGCTGATGCTATTTAGACTGCAGACCGCCACCCGAAAAAACCTGATGCTTACTTTTATAACCATACACGGTATTGCCGACAATGCTTATAAAACACAATTAGTAGATAATAGCCTTACGATGGATGCCTTGTTTACCTGATACTTGAACTATTGTTGATGATGTATTTAGTGGCTTTTAACGATTAATAATTTACTCCGATTATGACTTTATTCTGCTACATTGGCATCAACAAACAAACCATGAAACTGCTTTTTAAAAACATACTGCTATTCATTGTTGCATTCTCCTTTTTGCCAGCCATGGCACAAAACCGTTACGACATAGTAATAGATGAAATAATGGCCGACCCCACGCCACAAATAGGCCTGCCCAATAGCGAATGGATTGAAATTCGCAATACCACCACAGCTACTATTAACCTTAACGGCTGGCGGATTGGCGATGCAAGTGGCATCAGCGGCCCGATGCCCATATTTAATTTATTGCCAGATAGCTGCGTGGTTATTTGCACGGCATCGGCAGTTACAGGTCTTGCAGTTTTTGGTAATACCATCAGCGTTACATCTTTCCCATTGCTGGATAATAATGGGGAGCAAATTTTTTTGAGAGCACCCAATAGCCGCACCATTCATGCGGTGGAATACAGTATTAGCTGGTACCAGAATGCAGTAAAAAGCGATGGCGGCTGGACACTGGAAATGGTTGACACCAAAAACCCCTGCAGTGGAGGTAGTAACTGGAGAGCCTCCACCGATGCCAAAGGCGGAACGCCAGGCAAAATAAATTCGGTAAACGGAGCCAATAAAGACAATGTAGCCCCAAGATTATTGCGTGGTTTTGCTTCCGACGCTTTCAATATTACCCTTTTGTTTGATGAGCCATTGGATAGTATGAAAGGCGCTACAGCAGGAAACTACAGCATTAGCGACGGTATAGGTATTGTGGCTGCTGCTGTAGCAGTGGCACCCGTTTTTAACAGGGTTAGTTTACGGGTAACCAATGCTTTGCTGGTAAATAAAACTTACACAGTTACTGCTGCCAATCTTAGCGATTGTGCTGGCAATCCCCTTGTTAATTTTAATAGCTGCAAAGTGGGTTTGGCATCGCAGGCCGATAGCCAGGATGTGGTTGTAAACGAGCTGCTTTTTAACCCCAAACCGAATGGCGTGGACTATGTGGAATTGTACAACCGCAGCACAAAAATCATCGACCTTAAAAATATAGTATTGGCTAACCGCAGCAGTAGCGGGGTTATAGGTTCTTTAAGAAATTTGAATGCCGATAATTACCTGCTATTCCCCGGTGAATACATGGTAGCTACCGAAGATGCTACGATTATAAAAAATGGGTATCTGGCAAAAAATGGAGACGCTTTTACTGAAATTTCATCCATGCCCAGCTACCCCGATGATAAGGGAAATGTAGTGCTGCTAAACAATACCGGCCTTATTATAGATGAGCTGAAATACGATGCCAAATGGCATTTTGCACTAATAGATAATGAAGAAGGTATTTCGCTGGAACGTACGGATTTTAGTAAACCTACCAACGATCGAAACAACTGGACAAGCGCCGCTGCAACAGTTGGATATGGCACACCCACTTACCAAAACAGCCAGTACCGTGCCGACCTGCAACCACAAGGCGATATTAAAATTACCCCCGAAATATTTAGTCCGGATAATGATGGATTTGATGATTTTGCCTTGATCAATTTCAATTTCCCCGAGCCGGGCTATGTGGCCAATATTACCATTTACGATGGTGCCGGAAGGGCCGTACGCATCCTGCAGAGAAATACTACCTGTGCAGCAAAGGGCAGTTTTAGATGGGATGGGCTAAACGATAAACTGGCAAAAGTGCCGATAGGTATTTATGTAGTGTACACCGAAATTTTTAACCTGAAGGGGCAGAAGAAAAGCTTTAAGAATAGTGTGGTGGCGGCAAGGCGATTTTGATTGGTAGGAAATTTATTAAATTTTAATAAAACTTATCTATTCTCTGTAAATCATATCCTGAGATAGTTTCGTCATATTATAATTTTAATATTATCTTGTAAATGTCAAACGGCATTTGACATTAACAAGGTTGGTTATTCTTAGTTAAAGCTTGGATAAGTACTTTTTTATAAACATTTCAAGACCTATTACACGGATGCCTTCTTTGGTAACATAATCAATATTGGCAGGGCAAACCACAAAGTTTCTTTTACTTTCTAAATCGGCAATGGATTGGTAATAACCCTTTGCTACCACAGGTGCTTTACTAAATTTTATTTCGATACAGGCTGTAACTATATGGCCACGTACCAGCACCAAATCGCATTCTGCCCCGGATTGGGTACGGTAATAATACATATCTAGCCGGTTATCTTTAGCATACAAAACCTGGCTAATTACGTACCCCTCCCAAGAGGCACCCACACCCGGATGGTGCGACAATTCTTTAGTACTGTTTACCCGCAATAAAAAATGAAGGATGCCACTATCGTTTATAAACACTTTAGGCGTTTTTACCAGCCGCTTGCCAATGTTTACAAAATAGGGCTGCAGGCGTGTAATAATAAATGCAGCCTCCAGATAATCTAAATACCTTTTTACAGTGGTGCCGGTTATATCTAGCGAAGCACCCAGTTTATCTGCATTTAAAGCACTACCCTGTAAGTGGGCAAGCATGCTCCACATTTTACGCATGGTAACCACCGAAAACTTTACATCGAATAAAAAGGGCAAATCCTTTTCTATATAGGTGGTAATAAACGAATCGAGCCAGCCATGTAATAGGGCTGCATTGCTCATGGTTAATGCCTGCGGAAACCCACCCCTGAACCAGTGCTTTTCCATGCTGATATTGGGCGGCAATTCGTGCAGGCCAATCGGATGCAAATAAAAATACATGACCCTGCCTGCCAGGCTTTCGGATGCTCCCTTTAGCAAATCGGGAGAAGCGGAACCGGTAATAATATAGCGGTTGGCTACCCGTTTTTCATCTATCATAGCCCGTAATAACGGAAACAATTTTGGCATCCTTTGTACCTCATCTATCAGCACACAATCGTTTACATAAGACAGTAAGTATTCCTCGGCATTATTGTGCAGTATTTCGGCATCGCTGTGCTTTTCCAGATCTAGATAGATGGTTTTTTTCTTGCCCTTTTTGGCAATTAATTTTACCAAAGTAGTTTTGCCAACCTGCCTCGGCCCCAATATTACCACTGCCGGAAATGTTTTTAAAAACTTTTCAATAGCCGGTTGCAATGCTCTTTCTATCATGCTGCTAATGTACGCAGCAACCTTGTAAATGTCAAATGGCATTTGGGATTTACAAGGATGGATAAATTACAATGGTCAATAATTTTAAGCGAATGGCTAATGCATCAGGCCTTATTACTCAAACATAATCTTTGGCAAGTCCGCCACTATATCCACCGTTTGCACACTTACGTTAATGATGCTCAACAGTAATTCCTGGATGTATTTTGGATTGCCTATTTCGGTAGCCCAATCGTTTGGGTCGTTTTTGATGCCGCTTTCTTTGTGTGTGGTTATGGCATAGCGTTCCATTATCCATTCAATGGCAGTTTTGCCATTAACTACATATTCGTAGGCTTTGGCAGGAATATTATCGATGGTTATTTGTGCATTATAAATGATGGAATCCTTCTGGTCTTTTTTAGGGAAACGCATTTTCTCTACCCTGTAATTAATGATGTCCATCTCTTTTGTGGCCATGCCTTTTTCAATGGACTGTTTTGGCACACGGTCTATTAGTACAATTACTTCTTTTGCCGGCGGAACGGTTTCGTAGTTGATATGTATCCGTTTTACCAACCCCATATTTGAATATCAATACTACGGCATCACCTTTGCACGATGCAAGATGAGAAATTAAACAAGTCAGATCAAATGCGTCA
>JAYUOV010000299.1:0-8277 GCA_043760535.1 Chitinophagaceae bacterium | reverse complement strand
ATTAATAATTTGTTAAAATACTTACTTCTATGAAATTCAAAAATATTAGTCTTCTATTTTTTTTTATCGGTTTAATTGGGTCATTAAGAGCTACAAATTATTATATTAACTCTAAAGTTGGTAAAGATTCTAACAAAGGAATCAGTTCGGTTAGGTGCTGGAAAACTACATTGCCAATAGCTAACATTCAATTACTTCCGGGAGATTCTGTACTTTTTGCCACAGGGCAACAATTCACTGGCATGTTGGCTATTATTAACGTAAAAGGTCTTTTAAATAAGCCCGTAGTTATTAGCAATTATAAGTACAAAGGAAGTAAAGCGTTACCTGTTTTAGATGCTGGCAATCAGCTTAATGCCGTACTCATCCAAAATGCTTCATTTATAAAAGTAAGCGGTATAGAAACTACCGCCACAATACCTTATCTAAGAAACAGCCTGTCTAAGGCAACAGAAATGCGTTGCGGCATTCTTGTTGAAGTAACAAAAGATGAAGACTTTGAAAGCATTCATTTAAGTAATGTTGTGGTGCATGATGTGTATTATAACGCAGCTGGCTATACTCGTACTGCTGCCGAGACAAAATCAGCAAATGGAACGCAAAGTTATGGCTGGGGCATACGTGTAATCAATAACACAAAAGCAGCCAAATTAATAGATGTAAAGGTTTTAAAAGCGGAAGTTTATAATGTATGCCATACTGGTATAAAGATTACCGGAACAACTAATGGCATCAGGCAGTTAGAAATTGCTGATTGCAAAGTGTATCAAACAGGTGGCCCGGGTATGCAGGTTTCGGGTATTACGGGTGGGCATATTCATCATAACAAAATAGACCATTCTGGTTCTACAGCCGATAGCAGAAACTGGGGTAGAGGAAGTGGATTATGGACATGGGGCTGCACCAACATTCTTATAGAAAACAATCGTTTTGAGAATGCCAACGGCCCCGGAGATTCTGCCGGTGTACACATTGATTTTAATTGTAATGATGTAGTAGTACAGTATAATGTAAGTGCAAATAACGCTGGCGGGTTCTGCGAAATTTTAGGCAATAACTACAACTGTGCGTACCGTTATAACATTAGCATTAATGATGGCTTTCGTGTAAAAGGGGTTAATGGAGCTTTTCAGGAAGGAAAAATATTTTGGCTAAGCGGATACCAGGGCAATGAGAAAAAAAGTGCGGGGCCATACAATAGCTATTTTTATAATAACAGTATTTATGTAGCAGCCAATATTGTTCCAAAAGTAGCAGTGAGCAGTAGCTCCGATGGCATTTTTATTGCCAATAATATTTTTTATTTTGAAGGTGCAGCACAAATAGTGGCAGGTGATCAAAAAAAACTGGAGGTGGATGTAAATGGAGTACCTAACGTAGTATTCAACAATAATTTGTTTTTACGTGCTGATAACTGGCCAAAAGATTTTCCGATACAAGATAGAGACCCAATTATAGGCGACCCGGGTTTTACCAATAAAGCAGGTTTACAGATAAATGATTATTTACCAACAAACAAAAAGCTGATAGTGAATAAAGGAATTGCTATACAGCCAATTCCAAAAGACACTATTGGTATTAAAATAGGTTTAAAAGTAACAAAAGACATTTTAGGTAATCCAATTAAAGGAAACCCCGACATGGGCGCCATAGAATTAAAATAAATACACGATTAATTACATTAAATGTATGAATAATGGTTAGAGAACAAATTAAAAAATGTGCCTTGTGGTTAACTGGCTTACTTCTTTTTGTAATCGTATTCTCTTTTACAAAAAAAATAGAACCTAAAAAAAACGGAACGGAAAACAAGCCCAATGTTATAATCATTCTTACCGATGATCAGGGTTATGCTGATGTGGGGTTCAATGGTTGTACAGATATACCAACGCCTAATATAGATCGTATTGCAAAAAATGGCGTAGTTTTTAGGAATGCTTATGTTAGTTATTCTGTTTGTGCCCCAAGCAGGGCCGGGCTTATTACCGGTCGTTATCAGGATCGGTTTGGGTATAGTCGTAATCCTTTATACACTCCGTTTGATCCAGAAGTTGGTGTTTCGTTAAACGAACAAATGTTGCCAGAACTGCTGCTACAATCTAGTTATAAGACCATGGCCATTGGCAAATGGCATTTAGGTGCTCATGAAAAATTTCGACCATGGAAACGTGGGTTTAAGGAGTATTTTGGATTTCTTGGCGGTGGGCATCGGTACTTTCCCGAGGAATATGTAATTACGAATCAGGATAGTGCTAGTAATGAAGCACAGAGTTATCGTACCAAACTAATTAGAAATGAAACTGTAATAGAAGAGTCGGAGTACCTTACGGATGCATTATCACGTGAAGCTGTATCGTTTATAGGTAGAAATGATAAGCAGCCTTTTTTTCTATACTTGGCTTACAATGCACCCCATGGCCCTTTACAGGCTACAGAAAAATACCTAAGTCGCTTTAATCATATAAAAGATTTAAAGCGTAAAACATACGCTGCTATGGTAAGTGCAGTAGATGATGGGGTAGGAGCGGTATTAAACAAATTGGAGCAATTGAAGATTGCTGACAATACCATCGTTATTTTTCTTTCAGATAATGGTGGGCCGGAAAATGATAACGGAAGCGACAATGGGCTGCTTCGTGGGGCAAAAGGAAGCTTATTCGAAGGTGGTATCAGAGTTCCTTTTGCTATTCAATGGCCTAAAAAAATACAAGCCAATACAGAATACCAGCAACCTATCATTTCTTTAGACATTTTTGCCACCGTGGCCGCTAACGTTGATGGATTAGCAGCATCAAAGAATACATTAGACGGTGTTAACCTGCTACCATTTATAAAGGGTATTAATAAGAAATCGCCACATGAGTATTTGTTTTGGCGGCAGTATGATCAAAAGAATTATGCAGTTGTACATGCATCTGGTTTTAAAGAGTTGATTACACGGGATACTGCTATCAGCTTGTATTATCTGAAAACAGATATCGGTGAGCAATTGAATGTGCTTGATAAAAACAAACTTTTATTTAACCAAATAGAACAGGAAAGAAAGCAATGGGAGGCCACCACTATTGCACCGGCTTTTTATGGATTAAACCAGGAAGAGCAGTATAAAAATCAAAGGAAACTGAAGCTAAAAAAATAGGTAAAAGTTATGCCAACGAGGCACTTAAAATATTGTATGCAGCATTTTTCATTTTCGATACGTGTAAAGCGAATATTCTCATTCATCAGTTTTGTGCTGGGTTTGCTTTTGCTTTGCTGCGGTTTTATCTTCAATATAGCTTTTAAAAAGCCTCCTAAAAGTTCAAAACCCAATATTATTGTCATCCTGGTGGATGATACTGGTTATGCCGATTTTGGTTTTATGGGATCAAAAGATTTGCAAACGCCTAACCTGGATACACTCGCTGCCCAATCAGTGCGATTTACCGATGCACACGTATCTGCCACTGTTTGCAGCCCTTCAAGAGCCGGATTACTAACGGGAAAATATCAACAACGCTTTGGTTACGAATGCAACGAAGGTGATGGTTATACGGGTATGGATACTACCCAAACAATACTGCCAAAACGCTTACTGCTACACGGGTATGCCACCGCAGCTTTTGGTAAATGGCATCTTGGTTTTGAACCGGGTCAGCATCCTTTACAAAAAGGATTTCAACACTACTATGGTTTTTTAAGTGGCGGCAGAAGTTATTTTTACCAGCCCGGTAAAGATGATCTCAAAGGCGCCAAATCTGCAATTATGGAAAACAATCAGCAGGTAGCCTTTGATGGTTATCTGACAGATGTGCTTGGAGATAAAGCGGTTGATTATATCAAAGAAAACAAGCACCATCCTTTCTTTATGTACTGGGCGCCAAATGCAGTACATACACCAATGGAAGCTAGTATTGATGATTTGAAAAAATTCGCAAATCATCCACGCCAGAAATTAGCAGCCATGACTTTTGCTTTAGACAGGGCGGTAGGTAAAATGATAGAAGCATTGAAAAAACAAGGGCTGTATGATAATACGATGATTTTCTTTTTGAGTGATAATGGTGGTGCTCACAACAATCAATCAAGTAATATGCCATTGAAAGGGTTTAAAGGAAATAAATATGAAGGCGGTCATAGAATACCATTTTTCTTAAGCTGGCCCAAGGCAATAAAAGCAGGAACTTCATTTGAAGGACTTAGCTCATCGCTGGATATATTTCCTACAGCTTTAGCAGCAGCCGGAGGTTCAGCTATTTCATCTTACGGTTTAGATGGAGTAAATCTTTTACCTTTTCTAACCAGTAAAAAAAAGGAATCGCCACATCAAAAACTAGTATGGCGTAAAGATGGTGCAGCCGCTATCCGGTACAATCAATACAAATTGATACGTGTTAATGGTGCAGGCGAACGGTTATATGACCTGAGTATAGACCCCGGCGAAACAAAGGATTTGCAATTAGCCAAACCCGAGGTTTTTACCAGGTTAAAAGAAGAACTGATGATATGGGAAAAAGATAAAATAAAACCTATTTGGACCGAAGGCGCAATGTGGGATACCATAACATTAATGATTCATGACGATTTGATGCAAAACCGGAAAGTAAGAGTGCGTAACCCCACTGAATTAGAAAAATTTCGTTTGTCAAAAAAGCCAGTTAAACCCTACTAACCTCATAATTTTATGGTTACAAAACCAAAAAATCAGAATATTGAAAAGAATAATCAGCGATTGAACGTAAAACTTGCTTTCATTTACTGTTTACTGGTCATCTTTTTTATTTTGTTGATTGTAATGTTATAGCTTTCAAATCGCTATCCGTTAAAGTGCGAATACTTAACATTCATCCATTAAAATGGAAAGCTGTATTAACGATTAATTTAGAAATGCCTTGCTTGTCCGTATAAAAAATTATTTCTGCCTTCTGCTAATATTCGGCATTGTTAGTAATGGCAATACTCAAACAACTAACTCCTTTGTAAGTATTTCTGAGGAACTGGTGAATAATGAAGTAACGGCAATCATTCAAGATAAAAATGGGTTTATATGGTTTGGCACAAGAGGTGGTTTGCATCGGTTTGATGGATATGATATGAAACTACTAAAAAATGACTTTGGGAAAGGAAGTAATTTGTTAAGTCAATCTATAGAAGTGCTTCAGAATGGGAAACAAAACGATATTTGGATTGGTACAAAATCCGGAGGGCTTAGCAGTTACAATCTTAAAACTGGCAAAATATTAAATTACATAAATAAAACAGAAAATACAACTGGGTTCAATACAGATTATATTCTATCTATTTTAGATACCGACAGCGAAAAATTATTAATAGGTACCTGGAGGGGATTTCAATACCTCGATAAGAAAACGGGTCGCTTTAATATTCTGAACAGTACCTGGCGAACATTTGAAATTCAAACAGATGAACATGCCGGTTACTGGCTTGCTACAAACAGTGGTCTGAGACATTTAAATGCACAATTGATCAATGACTTCACTTATAACTTTAGTTTTCCTGGTATAAACATTACATCCATTGTAAAGGATAAAGCAAACAATTGTTTATGGTTGGGTACATGGAATCAGGGATTGCTTCAATTCGATCTTTTAACAAAAGAATGCAAGCAGTTTAAACACCAAGAAGATAACAAATCGTCTTTGAGTTCTAATAATACTTACCGCATTTTACTTGATTCAAAAGGTACACTTTGGGTTGGAACTTGGGGAGGTGGCTTAAACAGGTTCAATAGAAAAACAGAAACTTTTGAAAAAATAGAGTTAGAGATTCCTGGGCTTTATACAAACGATAACCAAATCATCTTAACAATACAAGAGGATCCATCTGGTTTGTTATGGGTAGGTACAGACGGTGCTGGTGTTTTTAAATTTGATTTGAATCAAAAAAAATTCGCCAATATCGGCTACCTAAACAAAACAAATTCATTACAAGGTAGTACCCATGTGATAGCTGTTTTTATAGATCCTTTTAATAAACTTTGGTTAGGAACAAAAAGTGGAGGCATTCAGTATTCTACCGATTGGGTCCATTTTACTAACGTTAAAGTAGAAACGGATGAAATGAGTAATTCGTATTCTTTTCCCTATGAAAGTCGTTCGTTTATGCAAGCAGGTAATTACTTGTGGGTTAGTACCGTTAAAGGATTGATTAGAATTTTAAATACTGGTACTACACCCGGTAACTACGATGTTTTTGTACCAAAGCCAAACAACCCTACTTCTATTGGTGGAAAAAAAATAAACATAAGTATTCAGGATGTTACTGGTAAAATATGGATTGGAACACAGGAAAGTGGGCTGAGTTATATTAACGGTTACGAAAAAAATAATCAGCCGATTTTTAAAAACTATTTACCTGCTTATGCACTTAAGGGTGCTTTGCAAAATGAGAGGGTTAGCTGTTTGCTTCTCGACTCTAAAAAAAGGCTTTGGATAGGCACCTACAAAGGGCTGCATCTGTATCAACCCTCGAAAGATCAGTTCCAGGTTTTTGTACAAACAGATGAACATAAAAGCTCAATTAGTAACAATACTATTCTCTGTTTGTCCGAAGATACATTTGGAAATATTTGGGCAGGAACGCAGTATGGGTTAAACAAGATTTCGGGTATAAATGGAGATAAATTAGAAGTTAAGAAGTACACCATTAAAGATGGGCTTCCGAGTGATTATATACATGCTGTAATACCAGATAACTCAGGAAATATATGGGCTAGTACTAATAAGGGTATTATAAGATTTAACCAAAACAGTAACACTATTGCTGTGTTTGATAAAAG
The DNA here is from genome assembly GCA_043760535.1 of Chitinophagaceae bacterium. Taxonomy (GTDB): domain Bacteria; phylum Bacteroidota; class Bacteroidia; order Chitinophagales; family Chitinophagaceae; genus JAZKFT01. The sequence goes on along the minus strand of JAYUOV010000299.1, from coordinate 1,499 downwards.
AGATGGTGTTTTATCTAACGTTTTTTCAGAGAACGCTTCCTATAAAGATTCAAAGGGCCGCATCTTTTTTGGTGGGCTAGAAGGGCTTACTTATTTTAATCCAGACAGTATTCTCATTAACAAGTTTCATCCACCTATCTATTTTACTAATTTAAAAATTAATAATTTACCATACGAATTTGGCGTTGGAAACGCTGATAGCTCCATACTTAAAAAACCATTTTACGAAGCTGAAAGTATAACTCTTGATTATAAGCAAAACATAGTATCCATAGAATTTGCTGCTTTAGATTATCATGCCCCCGATAAGAATGAGTATATGTACAAGCTAGAAGGATTTAATAAAGAATGGGTGCATGCTGGTAATAACCGATTAGTATCGTTTACGAATTTAGAACCCGGTACATATCAGCTTAAAGTAAAAGCTACAAACAGCGATAAAGTGTGGAACCCCGAACCACATAAATTAGAAATCAACATTCTGCCACCCCCTTGGAAAACATGGTGGGCTTACACCATATATATTGCTGTATTTATTTTTCTGCTTTGGCTAACACGCTACCTTGGCTTGAGACAAGTAGGTTTAAATAATCAACTAACATTTTCTAAACTGGCTAGGCAGCAACAACAGGATTTGGGAGATTATAAAGAGCGGTTGTTTACAAACATTTCTCATGAATTTCGGACACCCTTAACCCTTATTTTAGGGCCGGTGGATGACATGCTGCAAAGAAAACAACTAGAAGCCCCAATTGAGAAAAGTCTAAGACTGATTCAAAAGCAATCAAAACGGATGTTGCGGATGGTTAATCAGTTACTAGATTTTCAAAAAGCCGAAGCTGGTAGCTTAAAACTTACACTTGAAGCAGGTGAGATTGTTTCTTTTTGCTACGACGTTTTTATATTATTTAGCGATGAGGCTAGCCGGCGAAATATTGTCTATACATTCCATGCTGATGAAAAATATCAGTCGGTTACATTTGACCATAATAAATTAGAAATCATTGTCTTCAATATACTTTCAAATGCTTTTAAATTTACCCCCAAGGGAGGCAGCATTACTTTTAAGGTAAAGAAAAATACAAACCAGTTTTGTGAAATAAGTGTACAGGATACAGGTAGAGGTATTCCTGTAAATGAAATTGGCAAGATATTCGATAGGTTTTTTCGTGGAAAGGAGGATGACGCAGCCACCATTTCTGGTACCGGCATCGGGCTTACTTTTGTAAAAGAACTAACAGACTTACATAATGGAACTATAACAGCCGAAAGCGATGGCATAAAAGGAAGTTTGTTTACTGTTATTTTGCCAGCAATGCCAGTTATAGAAACAGGTATAAATCTCACCCAAGAATTATGGATCAAAAGAAATCAAGAAACAGAAATAACTTTAAATGCAACTACTATGTTGGAAGAAATGAATGAAATCAGCACGGAGCAGGAGCTGCCCATTATTCTGGTGGTAGAAGATGAATCGGATATGCTGCAATACATTTACG
>JAYUOV010000298.1:0-25171 GCA_043760535.1 Chitinophagaceae bacterium | reverse complement strand
AAAAAGCTGCATGAAAAAGGCATCAGAATTATAGGTACCAGCTACGACAGTATGGATATAGCCGAAGACCGTGGCCGCTTTAGTGACCGCCTTAAAACACTGGGCATCCCTTACCCAAAATATGGCACCGCCTTTGGTACCGACGATGCTATAGAAGTGGCCAAAGAAGTAGGCTACCCGGTGCTGGTTCGCCCTAGCTATGTAATTGGCGGCCAGCGGATGCGGATAGTGCTAAACGATGAGGAACTGGAAAAAGGCATCCTGAGCTTGTTGAAACATTTGCCCGGCAATAAAATATTGATTGACCATTTTCTGGATCGGTGCCAGGAGGCGGAGATAGATGCCATTTTTGATGGTACCGATTTCCATGTAATGGGGGTAATGGAACATATAGAACCGGCCGGTATTCATAGTGGTGATAGCAATGCCGTTTTACCAGCATTTAACCTTACGCCGCTAATTGTAGAAACGATGAAGGAATATGCTGAAAAGATAGCCAGAGAGTTAAATATTCTTGGCCTCATTAACATACAGTTTGCCATTAAAGACAATACGGTGTATGTGATAGAGGCGAACCCAAGAGCCAGCCGTACCACGCCTTTTATTGCCAAGGCCTATCAAATTCCTTACCTCAATATTGCCACTAAAATAATGCTGGGCGAAGCCAAAGTAGCCGATTTTACCTACGAGAAAAAACTGAAAGGTTTTGCTATAAAAGAGCCAGTATTTAGCTTCGATAAATTTCCTGGGGTAAACAAAGAACTGGGGCCAGAAATGAAGAGCACCGGCGAAGCCATCCGCTTTATTAAAGATTTACGAGATCCTTATTTCCGCCAGTTGTATAAAGAAAGAAGTATGCATTTGAGTAAGTAAAAACCTTGCCATTATATTAAAAAACCTTAAAATAATAACAACTAAAAGCTTAATTTAAAAGCGCTAAGCTGGAACAAAAGATGGTAGCTAACAAAAGATGAGGCCGTATTCGTAAACCAGCATCGCAGCAAACCCAATGTTGAACCAACACCTTCGGTGAAGCGCAGTTAGCGTGGATTTAAACTTCAATTTTGCCATCGATTATGAATCATTGTTTGATTACTACAAATTCTTTTTACCGTATAAACCATTGCTATATTTTACAAAATAGTAAGAGAAAAAAGAATCGCTGAATCGCTGTTTATTTTGGGATGTTTCAATAAATACATTGCAATTACAATAAACGCTTTCAGAAACCTGCTAACCTGTGGCTTCTGCCTTGAGACAAAAACACAGCTCTCTACTATCATTCCCCATTTCAAATTCTGTTAATTTTTTTCAATTAACAAAGCCTGATTTTTATCGTTTCTTTATTGCCATGTATCTTGCCAACCATTGTTGCTAAACGGCCAACGAAAGACCTACAAAAACTATGCTCACCATTTCCGATATATTAAAAAAGGTAAGGGCACTTGAAATTAAAAGCAAGAAGCTTTCTGCCAATATTTTTAGTGGAGAGTACCATAGTGCTTTTAAAGGAAGGGGCATGAGCTTTAAAGAGGTTAGGGAATACAGTGCCGGAGACGATATTCGGTTTATAGATTGGAATGTTAGTGCTAGGTTTGGGCACCCTTTCAGCAAGCTTTTTGAAGAAGAAAGAGAGCTAACGGTAATGCTGCTTATAGATGTAAGTGCTAGCAACATGGTAGGCACTCGGCTTCGCAATAAGCAGGATCTGATTACTGAAATAGGTGCTGTGCTGGCCTTTTCGGCCATTAATAACAACGATAAAGTAGGTGCAATCTTTTTCAGCGATCGGATAGAAAAATATATTCCGCCAAAAAAAGGCAAAGAGCATGTGCTGTATATTGTGCGTACCATGCTGGGTATGGAACCTAAATCGTCAAAGACGGATATTGCCGCAGCGTTAAAGTATTTCAGCCACACTGTAAGGCAGCGTTCCATAGCGTTTTTGTGTAGCGATTTTGCCGATGATGGGTTTGATAAAACACTGAAAATAGCAGCCCTAAAACACGACTTAATTTGTATAAGAATTTACGACAGGCTAGAGATGCAACTACCCGCTGCCGGGCTGCTACCTGTACAAGATGCCGAAACGGGGCAGCTGGTTTGGATGGATAGCAGCGACACTTACTTTAGAAATTTTTTTAGCCAACAGCAATTAAAAGCCGCCGAAACCCTAAAGTTAAAAATAGAGCAAAGCGGTGCCGATTATATTCGATTTGGCACCAATGAAGATTTTGTAAAACCACTGCAACAGTTTTTTTTTAGAAGAATGAAATAAAATATGCCAATGCACAAATAGGGAGTTAGCAAATAGGCAAAAATAAAACCAAAAAATCAGGGAAGAAAGCCGCAGATGGGCACCCTGCCCCGTAAACGAAATGGCACCCATTATTCCTCTTTATTTGAAAATAGTGCCCGAAAGGCAAGTGATGCAAGGGGCGGGTATGAGGCTTCCTTTTACAACGAAGGATTTAAAAAATTTAAAAACCAAAGTAGAACATACCACAACACAACATTGAAGAGCCGCCTTTTACATATCGTCCCCTATTTTTTTCTATTATTTTTTTGTAATGTATGGGTAAATGCACAACCAGAAGTTAAGGCTTTGGCCAGCAAAAACACTATAAGAACAGGAGAGCAGATAACCATAAAACTAACAGCTTTATGGCCCGGTCATTCAGGCTTTACCACTGGTTTTATCATCCCAGATTCTATTCCACATATCGACATTTGGGAACAGCAGCAACCCCTAGCTGTAAAAAATGGCATAGAACAACAGCTTACCATTACCAGCTACGACAGCGGCCAATTTACAATACCGGCATTTAAGCTTAACACGCCAACTGCACAAACACCTGCAGCAACATTTGCCACTAGCAGCATTATTGTTAATGTAATGCCGGTAAATGTAGATTCGCTAAAAGAATACCACGACATAAAAGACATTATAGAAGTACCGCCAATTAAGCAGTGGCCATATATTTTAGGCATAGCCATTGCCACAATTGCTGCAGCTATTGGCTTATATTTTTTACTTAAAAAAATGGGTGTAGGTAATAAACCAACACGGCTCGATTTCGAAAACAGTATGGCACCTTACCCCGCTGCTATGTATGCCCTTAACCTACTGGAACAGGATTGCAAACTGCAAACTACAAACTGCAAACTTTTCTTCATCCGCCTTACCAATATTTACCGCACTTATTTAAATGATGCACACCAATTTCGCAGCCACCAGCAAACCGGCGGCGAACTTATACTTCAGGCCACGCCACTGTTACAGGGCGATTTATTTTTTCAATTTGCCAATACCATACGCCTGTGCGATGCTGCAAAATTTGCCAAATACGAGCCACCTAAAACCGAACGGATAGCCAGTATAAAAACCATTAAAGAGGCCATAACAGAAATGAATACAAACCTGTACAAGCCCCAAAGCATAAAAGCATAAAAAGAAGCTTTTGCCGGTTTGCCTATCACTTTATTACAAAAAAATATCTCTAAAAGCCGCTGCATTACAAGTTACAAAAAGTGTATTAGCACCGTTTCAGAAATAATCCATTTACCACTTTTGCCCATTAAAAAAAGGAGGGTTGTACAGACGAAAGTCGCAGAAACTGTGTAATGGTTTTAGGAAAAGCCAATGCACTTAGGTTTTTTTCTGGTTGTAAAAAATAGCCATCAGGTTGTAAAAAAGAAGATTGGGTTTCTATACTTATAAATTGGGTAAAAATGGTTTGGTGTGTAAGTTTTTGAATAAAAACCTCCGATATGCTTATCGTTGCTGCATCAACGGCGAATTGCTGGAAAAGCAATTGCCTTACTGTTTTACTGTTCCACACTTTACCACCCGTTGTTTCTTCCAGAAAAAATTCGTGCAGGTTTTGCCAGATGTCTTTTTCTGTTCTTTTCTTCACCAAAATGTTTCCCGCCTGTTTTATAATAAAATAGGTAAACCAACGATTTTTTTTTATTAGTTTTTTCGTTTTTACTGGCAGCATTCCTACCCTATCTTTTTCGTACGCAAAACATCCGTTTTGTACTGGGCAGGTTTTGCACAAAGCAGCGGCTGGTGTACAAACCGTGGCACCCAAATCCATAATGGCCTGGTTATACAGTGCCGGTTCTTTTTTATCCAGGCAATCTTGAGCAATAACCGAAAACAGCTTTTTCCCTTCGGTACTATCACTTGCTGTTTCAATACCAAAATAACGAGCCAGCACTCGGTACACGTTACCATCTACCACAGCATGGGGCAGGTTAAAAGCAAAAGAAGCAATTGCGGCAGCCGTGTACGGCCCAATGCCTTTTAGTTGCAAAATATCCCAGTATGCGGCAGGAAATATACCCTGATATTGGGTGGCAATAACCCTGGCAGTAGCCAACAGATTTTTACATCGGCTGTAATAACCTAGCCCTTCCCAAAGTTTAAAAACAGCATCATCGTTAGCCCTTGCCAGGTGCAGCACAGTAGGGTATTGGGCTATAAACCGTTCGTAGTATGCCCGGCCTTGCTCTACCCTTGTTTGTTGCAATATAATTTCGCTAAGCCATATTTTGTAGGGATTTTTTTCGCCTTTCCAGGGCATTAAGCGTTGGTTATAATGGCTGTGCCAGTGCATTAATCGATTTCGAAATGAGGTAACATTACCAAGCTTTTTTTGCGACATACTAATTTTTATTAATTCTATTCCTAGCTGTTATCTCATTTTATAAAGCTGCTGTTACAAGCATATACGCTGTTTTTTTTACCGTGTAAACAATCTATTTGCCATTCGTAAATTCTAAGTAAAAAATTAATTTTCAGCTACTTGTATATCCCGATTTCTTAAACTATATTGCTTTTTTTTATAAACAACTAACCGTAAAAATCATGAGAAAATCAGATCTTATAAATCAAATCTCTGAAAAAACAGGCATTCCAAAAGTAGATGTATTGGTTACATTGGAAACCATGTTTAAAGAAATAAAAGAAAGCCTTACTAATGGTGAAAATATTTACATCCGTGGTTTTGGTAGTTTTATTTGCAAAAAAAGAGCTGCCAAAATAGGACGCAACATTAAACGCAACACGGCGGTTGACATCCCCGAACATTATATTCCTGCTTTTAAGCCCGCCAAAGAATTTGTAAATGAAGTAAAGCAAAGCAGAAAGTAACTGATTTATTAAAGCCTATTTTCAGCAGGTCATTGGTCAATTCGTTTATTGGTCGTTGGCCTTTTTTTATAGAAAAAGGGAGTTTTAATACTCAAATGGAAACTGATCTGCTGCGGCTGCGGCTGTAAACCGTGGCGGCTTGCTGTGCAGCATTTCACCGTTCACTACCCTTTCGTAAAGTTTTACATAGGTGTTGGCCATGTGTATGTGTGTATGCATATCCATTACATATTCGTGGCAGCGCCTGCTGCTAAAGTAATCTGTATTTCTAAGAGCGTCTGCTAGCGCCGTAGCCGATGCCGAAAGAAAACCTACATCTTGTAGTACCAGTTCGGGCAACGATCCATAGGGCGTTCCCAGTACGGGGCATCCAAAATAAAGGCTTTCGGTAATGGCAATGCCAAAAGGCTCGTTCCAAAGCACAGGAAAAAGCAGTGCTTTACTACCCCGCATCACAGCATTTTTTGCTTCGCCACCTATCATGCCTTTAAAAGAAATTTTAGGGTTGGTGGTAATACGTAAAGGCTTGCTAAACGAAACCCGGTTACCACCCATCACCTGAAGCGGCACGCCCGCCTTTTGAGAAACCCGAATAGCACCACGTACATTCTTAACCCTCCAAGAAGCTTTGCCTAAAAAATGGCAATGGGTTCTATTTCCCCCCAAGTTTGGTTCTCCGTAATCGGCCGGATCTAAGCCATTGTACACGAACACAGTACTGCCATATAAAGCAGCATGGGCTTTGGATACAAAAACCCGGTTCAGATCCATTTCGCTATGGTCGTAAGAGTTGCCTTCCAAAGTATAGATATAAGGCATCAATAACTTTCGGCTGTCTATACCACCAAAAAAATGAATCAAATCTGCAGAGGCAGGTATTTGCTTTTCGGGTTCATCATTCAAAAAAATAACATCGGCAAAAGGGCAGGATGTGCCCGGTTTGGCCAGCAACGTTATTTTATGCCCCATACCGCTTAGTGCCTTTACCAGCCACCAAACCACCCTTTCGGTGCCGCCATACTTTAGTGCTGGCAATACAGCATCATGTGCTATTACTATATGCATTTTTAGTTGATTGGTTGAATGGTTGATTGGTTGACTCGTTGTTTAGAGTTGACTTTTCGCTACTTGCTACTTCCCACTAACCACTTCCCCCTCGCCACTTCCCACTAACCACTCGCCATTTCTCACTAACCACTAGCTATAAATAAGAGGTGCAAAGTACGTATCCAAAAAATAATTTGGGCATCTTCCTGTAGCGCTTTTACATTTGTAAAAAGTTCTTTAAATACTTATCAAGAAAGGCAGAGGGATTTGGCCCAATGAAGCCTTGGCAACCCTTGCAGTGAACTCCGCTGTAAGAAGGTGCCAACTCCTACCTACTTTAATACGTAGGCAGAGATAAGTTAGAGTAAGCATTTATTCTACTAAAGGTTTTCTTTAATAACCTGTAATAATATAAAGCCCATCTGACTTACGGATGGGCTTTTTTGTTCTAAGCCGGGATATGGGTGGATTAGTTGGATTAAAAGGAAGTTTTAATGATTTTCTCTCTATTCCCTATAATCCACTCAAATCATGGTTCAGACAACTTTTTTGATAAGCCTCATCATTTCCTAAAAAATCAAAACATTTTACATGAACGAACAAGCAAACAAAACAAAACCATTAGTGCTAGGCCTTTTTGGCTTTGGCGTGGTGGGCGAAGGGCTTTATAAAATATTGGCCAAAACCACCGCTTTAAATGCCCGTATTAAAAAAGTATGCATCAAGCACCCCAATAAAAAAAGAAATGCCCCGGCCGAACTGTTTACGAACGATGCGGAACTGCTGCTAAACGACCCCGAGATAAACGTAATAGTAGAGATGATAGACGATAGCGAAGCGGCCTACCGCATTGTTGCCACAGCATTAAAAAATAAAAAACAGGCCGTAAGTGCCAGTAAAAAAATGATTGCCGAGCATTTGGATGAACTTATCCATTTGCAGCAGGAACATGGTGTTTCTTTTTTGTACGAAGCTTCGGCTTGTGCATCTATACCAGTAATCCGCAATCTGGAGGAGTATTATGATAACGACTTGCTGGCCGGTTTCCAAGGTGTAGTAAATGGTAGTACCAATTACATTCTCACTAAAATGTTTGAAGATGGACTTGGCTACAACGAAGCCTTGCTGCAAGCCCAGCAACTCGGTTTTGCCGAAAGCAACCCAGCACTTGATGTAGAAGGCATTGATGCTGTAAATAAACTTACCATTCTGCTAAGCCATGCTTATGGTATCGTAAGCCATCCATCTTCGCTGCTTTTTACTGGCATTCAAAATATTAACGGGCAAGATGCCAAAGTGGGTGCCGAAAAGGGGCTGGTGATTAGGCTGGTAGCCCAAGCCCGCAAAACAAACGATGGCAAAGTGGCCAGTTTTGTGCTGCCGCAATTTGTAAAAAAGGAGCATCCGCTGTACAATGTGCGTAACGAATACAATGGGGTGGTTATTAAAAGCGGCTTTGCAGATGAACAATTTTTTTACGGCAAAGGGGCCGGCAGTTTCCCCACGGCGTCGGCTGTGTTAAGCGATATTAGTGCCTTGCGGTACGAATACAAGTACGAGTATAAAAAGCTTTTTTACCATACGCCAAACGAACTAACCTGGGATTTTTACCTGAAAGTATATGTAAGCTTCGAACAACTGCAAACCATACCGCAACACCAATTTGAGTGGATAGAAGAATGGCATAGCAACGAAAACGGCGGCTATTTGGTAGGCGTTCTACACGTAAAACATTTGCAGGAAAGCGACTGGTGGAAACAAAAGGGCGTTTCGCTGATATTAACAGCCGAACCATTTATAGATAATATAGAACTGCGGCAGTTGCGTAAAAAAAGTTTAGAACTGGCCGGGGTGGTGGTTTAGGCTATTGTTTCATTGGTTCATTGGTTCCTCCGCCTTGGTTCGTGTCCTCACGAACCAAAATACACCTCCGCCTTGGTTCGTGTCCCCACGAACCAAAATACACCTCCGCCTTGGTTCGTGTCCCCACGAACCACGGCAGAGGGAAATGCCATTTTATAAAAAATGGCGTTTCTGTTTAGTTTCTGGTTCCGGGCTTTTGTTTTTCTTTATTATTGGTAAATGAAAACGATCGCCTTGTTCACCCCGTAGCTTTGGTTCGTGTTCCTGCGAACTAAAATATGCTCCGATAAAAATGACATAGAACTCAAACTGTGGTTCGTGGGGACACGAACCATGGCGGAAATAACCAGCATGGATAATAAAATACATTTTGCATTAGTAGGCTGTGGCCGCATCGGCGCCCGTCATGCCGAAAACATGGGGCGGTTTGGCGTATTGGCTGCCGTTTGCGATATTGATATTCACAAAGCCGACGCCTTTGCCCAAACCTTTAACTGCAAAGCGTTTTACAATATAGAAACCCTTTTAGCCTGCGGCGAAAAAATAAATGTAGTATCCGTTTGTACACCCAACGGCTTACATGCCATGCACAGCATTGCAGCCCTAAAAGCAGGCAAACATGTGCTGTGCGAAAAACCCATGGCCCTTACCGTGTACGATTGTGGGCTAATGATTGGGGCAGCAGAACAAAACAACCGTCGTTTATTTATCATTAAACAAAACAGGTTTAACCCGCCCGTAATGGCTTTAAAAAAACTGATTACGGAAAACCGGTTGGGCAAAATTTATTCCGTACAGGTAAATTGCTTTTGGAACCGAAATGCCGATTATTATCTAAACTCCTGGAAGGGTACAAAAGATATGGACGGTGGCACCTTGTTTACGCAGTTCAGCCATTTTATTGACTTGCTATACTGGCTAATTGGCGATGTAGAAAAAGTGTACGCCCTCACCGCCAACTTTGGCCACGAGGGCATCATTGCATTTGAAGATACCGGCGTAGTGGCCCTGCAGTTTAGCAATGGCGCATTGGGTACCATCCATTATACCGTAAATGCTTATGCTAAAAATATGGAGGGTTCTGTAACCGTTTTTGGCGAAAAGGGCACCGTAAAAGTGGGCGGCCAATACCTGAACGAATTGGAATACCAAAGCATTGAAGGCGAACCGGTAACCAATTTGCCCCGTGGCAATACTGCTAACGACTATGGCACTTACACGGGCAGTATGAGCAACCATGATAAAGTGTACGAAAATCTGGTGGATGTAATTCAAAACAACGCCAGCATTATTACCAACCTTTTTGATGGATTAAAAACGGTGGAGATTGTGAATAAAATTTACCAATCGGCACAAAAGCTTAACCTATGAACCCTACCATTTACACAGCACAAATAAAAGAGGTACAGTTTGGCGAAGGCGTAACAGTTGTAGAGCCTTGTAACCTGTACGGATGCGCCATTGGTAACCATAGTTTTATTGGCCCCTTTACCGAAATACAGAAAGATGTAAGCATTGGCGAATATTGTAAAATACAAAGCCACAGCTTTATTTGCGAACTGGTAACCATTGGCCATCATTGCTTTATAGGCCACGGGGTTATGTTTATCAACGATCTTTTTAAAGAAGGCGGCCCGGCGGCCGGTAACAAAGCTTTATGGAAAGCCACAAAAGTTGGCAACCATGTGTCTATAGGCAGCAATGCCACTATTTTACCCGTTAGCATTTGCGACCACGCAGTAATTGGTGCAGGGGCGGTGGTAACCAAAGACATCACTATGCCAGGAAATTATGCAGGTAACCCGGCGGCATTGCTGCATGACAACAGCTAATTGGGTAGGAAAGAGGTTAACGAATCTGTACGTAAGCTACCCTTTCAATTAATCCCCCTAAATTTGCCGCCATCGCAATTTAATTCACACAGGAACGTTAAAAATAAATATGAAACTAACCCGCATCGCCGTAAGCCTTTTTTGCTTACTGGCCTTTAACTTTTGCATACATGCCCAAAATCTAAGCAAAGAAAACCTGAGTGGCTTAAAAGTTGAGACAATCACCGATGATGAAATAAAAGGGTATTATCAAAAAGCCGTGAGTTCAGGGCTTTCTGAAGAGCAGGTCTACCAGCTATTAATTAGTAGGGGCTTGCCGCAGGATGAACTTGAAAAACTTAAGAAACGAATTAATTCTGTTAGTTCCACAAGCAGCCAAAACCAACAAAAAACAAAAGAAAACAATCCCAAAAACACCAGCAGAGTCGTTAACCCTGATGCTGTTGCTGTTGCAATGACCCCGTTTGAGAAAGATAACCTCATTTTTGGTTCTGAGCTCTTTTCGGGTAGCAGTATGGCTTTTGAACCCAACCTCCGTGTAGCTACACCACCAAATTATATCCTTGGCCCCGATGATGAGGTTGTCATCCATGTATTTGGCTACAGCGAACAAACTTATAACCTTACAGTAAACCCTGAAGGCAATATTTACATTCCAAACGTTGGGCCGCTTTACGTAAATGGGTTTAGTATAGACCAGGCTTTGGCTAAAGTTAGAGCCAGGCTAGCCGAAACAATATACAAGGTTATCACTTCTGGCCAAACCAAAGTATCTCTTGACTTAGGTAAAATAAGGAGCATTAGGGTTACGGTAATTGGTGAGGCACGTAAGCCGGGTACATACCTTGTTTCTTCACTCTCTACCTTGTTTAACATATTGTACCTCTGTGGCGGACCAACAGAGATGGGAAGCTACCGTAATATAGAACTGATAAGAGACGGCCGTGTAAAACGCACTTTGGATATTTATGATTTTCTTACAAAAGGCGATATGAAAGACAATGTATTGCTGGAAGAACTGGATGTTATCCGAATACCTTATTACAAAACCCGTGTTACCATTGCAGGTCAGGTAAAGCGGCAGGGTAAATTTGAATTGCAACCTAACGAAACCTTCAACCAACTCCTTATTTATACAGGCGGCTTTTCTGATGACGCCTACAGGGCTTCAGTAAATATTACACAACTAACCGAAAAGGAAAAAAAGATTGTTGACGTTCCATCTTCTGCATTTGCAAGCTATAAGCCAGCAAGCAGCGATGTAATAACTGTTGGTAAAATATTAAACCGGTTTGCCAACCGGGTTAATATCATAGGCTCTGTTTTTCGCCCCGGCGATTACGAAATGGAAGACGGTATGACTTTAAAGCAACTGATAGAAAAAGCCGGTGGAGTAAAGGAAGATGCCTTTTTACAAAGAGGTGTTATTGCAAGGCTGAATGCAGATTTAAGCCCAGCCAGCGTTTCTTTTACGGTGGCAAAGGTTATCAACGGCACTGAATTAATAACCTTAAAAAAGGAAGATTATATTACTATTGGTTCCATTAGTGATATGAAGGGGAAAATGACTGTAAACATAGAAGGACAAGTTAACAAGCCCGGAGAATTTGTTTGGAGAGAAAACCTTTCCCTGAAAGATTTAGTTTTTCTGGCAGGAGGTTTTTCAGAAGCAGCAAATTTAGGAAATATTGAAGTATCGAGAAGGGTAAAAGATGCTAAAGTAGGCGAAGCCAGTTTTAAACAGGCCGAAGTAATAGCGGTAGATCTTAAGGACGGACCAAATGTTACTACAAAAGATCTAATATTACAACCTTTCGATCTAATATCGGTACGCTCTTTACCCAGCTACGTAAAACAGCGTACCGTTTATGTAGATGGCGAAGTGTTTAGCCCCGGAAAATACACATTGGAAACCAATAACGATAAGTTAAGCGATTTGATAAAGCGTTTTGGAGGTTTTAAAAGTGGTGCCGATAGTGGAAATATAACCTTGAAACGATTTAGTAACACGGGCCTTTCTGTCGACGAAAAAAAGGATGTGTTTCAAAGATTACTAAGTTTAAGTGAAGACAGTTTGCAAAAAAATGATGTGCTGATAAAAGAAATTAATAAGAATTTCGACATAATCAGCATTAACCTGAAACAGGCAATGGCCGAACCTGCCGGCACCTCTAATTTATTGCTGGAAGATGGCGACTATATGTTAGTTGACAGGTATTCTTCATTAATACGGGTGGGCGGTGCAGTGTATTACCCCACCATGATACCTCATAAACAAGGTGCATCTATGAAGTACTATCTACAAAGTAGCGGTGGCTACACAGAAAATGCAAGAAAGAATAGCACCATTGTATTAAAGCCAGATGGCAAAGCAGAAACAGTAAGCAGGTTCTTATTCTTTAAATCTTACCCAACCATAACGCCACGTTCGGAAATTTTTGTACCAGCCAAAAATAAAAGCAACCGAAACCGCCTTGGAACCGGCGAATGGATAGCTATCTCCTCCATTTTTGCAACGTTGGGAACTTTATTCATAACCGCATTTAAGTAATAAATATGGATCAGCAACAAGAAGCAGTCAGCGGTATGGATTTAAAGTTAAAGGATGTACTCAAATCTTTTAATGGCTGGCATAAGTATTTACTCAAAAGATGGTGGATCATGCTTTTGGCCGGTATCATTGGCGGGCTTGCAGGTATATATTATGCAAGCAGAGATCTGGCCAGTTACGAATCAAGACTTACGTTTTCGCTTGAAGGCGAATCGAAAGGTTTGGGTGGTGCATTTAGCCTTGCCGCAGAATTTGGGTTAAATCTTGGTGGGTCTAACGGAACTTTTTCGGGAGATAATATTCTGGAAATACTTATCTGCCGCCGTATGATAGAAAGAACATTGGTATCGGCAGATACCGTAAACGGAAAAATTACCACCCTGGCCGAACAATATAAAATTGCTTCGGATATGGATGAAGGGTTAAAAAATAATCCTAGATTGAAAGGTATCAATTTCCCGGTAAACCAACCGAGGGAAAGCTTTACATACCTGCAGGATAGCGTTTTGTTTCTGATGTATGCCGCCATTGCCAAAACAGGAATAAAAAGCGGTAAGCCTGATAAAAAACTGAATATTTACGAAGTAACATTTACAAGTAATAACGAGACCTTTAGTAAAAGGTTTATTGAAAAATTAATATCGGAAACAACTACTTTCTACTCTGAAATAAAAACAAAACGTTCAAAAGAAACCTTAATCATTTTACAACATCGGGTAGATTCTCTCCGTGGCTCATTAAATTCTTCCATATCAAGCAGGGCAGCAGCACAAGATGCCAACCTGAACCCTGCATTTGCAGCACCACTGGTACAGGCTCAAAAACGACAGGTTGATGTTTCGGTATATGGCGCAGCATACGGTGAATTATATAAAAGCCTGGAAATGGCCAGGTACCAATATCAGAAAGAAATTCCTTTGCTTCAGATTATAGATGAGCCCAACTATCCGCTCAGGAGAATAAAACTTGGCAAGCTTAAAACGGGTATAATTGGCGGTATTGCTCTTGGGCTGCTTACTACATTTTTTCTGATTTCTATTTACTCCATAAAAAGTGAGAAGCCTGCCACCCAGTCTTAACATATCCAAAAGGCTTCACCTTTTAAATGATACCACGATTAATGCGCACATCTAATCCGATAATCTTATTGGTATCATATATATCCGGCAGAAAGTGGTTCGACCCGGTTATGCTTTTCTTATGGTGTTTTAGTATTTATTCAGAAATCCCCCTTAGTATAAGCAGCACCAAGAGTATCCCGAGTATCACTCTCGTTTTATTGCTGCCACTTATTTTCCATAAAACAAAAGAGTATTTTACTTTAAGACATTTAGTCTTCTTTCTCTCGGTTGTAGGCATTGCCATACTTAGTTTAATGCCACAGGCGGGCAATTTTGACCTCTCTAGTGTAATAGTACGGCTGCTTCAGTTTGCCTATTCAGTATTAATGGGCGTAGTTACCCTGGTATATATCCAAAGCCTTTCTTTAGTTACCGTAAGAAAAGTGATGGGATTTTTTTGCGCCTTTATTTTTATTGGTTGCCTGCTCGAAAGATTGGGTATTATCTCAGCCATTACCACAGCATACCACGGAGTATATGCAAATACCGGATACGGCGGAGAGGTAGATTTGAGCAGGGATTTAACATTAAGTGGTTTTGCGAGGCCATTCTTTTTTACTTCAGAACCATCTCTTGTGGGTTTAGGTTTTTTCTGTTTTTCATCGGCCTATACCATGCTCAATGATAGCAAGGTTACGCAGGTTATTTTTCTTATTTCCCATTTTATCATGGTAGCTCTGCTTGGAAGCCCCACCATACTTTTAAGTGTGGTTATGTGGATAATAATAAATGTGATAAGGTATAAAATCAATCCTTTGAAAATACTACTATGGGGTGCAGGTGTTTATTTTCTTATTTCCCTTTTTGCCAATTCTGACGAAGGCAAAAAAGCTATTGATGGGTTATTGTCACGTTTTACCGAAGAGATATTTACCGAAGGCTCCAGCATGTATGCCCGCATATATGTTCCCTATAATAATACACTCCCTGCCATAATGCAGCATTATCCTTTTTTGGGGGTTGGGTTTGGAAATCATGAATTACAAAAAAACATTTTTGGATATAAGGGATTTATGGAAGAATACGAGCTGCAGTTTGTTTTTGGAGCTAATTCTTTTGTCAGCTTTATAGCTAACTTCGGTTTATGTGGAGTTGGGCTCTTACTGTTTTCTATTTACAGGCTACAGAAATCTCTCAGGATTCACTCGGCTTTTTTAATTATCAGTTTCTGGTTTTTGCAGGCACAGATTATCGGAACTTTTGTAACGCCTCGCACCTGGTGCAATCTGACCATTTTTATAGGTGTTTGCTATTTGAATAAGAACTATTTTTATAAATCAAAATCGAATGCCTTACTAAATACTGCAAAAGCGGGTTTGGTTGTAAAAAGATTATAACCACACCACATTAATATGGAATGCTTTATTGCTATTTTTACTCGCATATAAAAAACAGCTACCAAAAAAGATTAATAATGAAAAGATTGATAATAGACTTGGATGATACGGTTTCAATTACCGAAAATGGCGATTATATAAATAGCAGCCCAATTGTAGCCACTATTGAAAAACTAAAACAGTATAAATTGGAAGGTTTTGAAATTGTGATTTTTTCAAGTAGAAATATGCGTACATACGAATCAAATATTGGTAAGATCAACATCTACACCTTGCCCAATATAATTGACTGGCTAAAGAAATACGACATCCCTTTCGACGAAGTATATATTGGGAAACCTTGGTGTGGTTTTGATGGATTTTATGTGGATGATAAAGCAATAAGGCCTTCGGAGTTTGTAAACAAAACTTACCAGGAAATACAAACAATGTTGGATGAAGAAAAAGCAAAAATTAAAAGCCAATGTTTTTAATTACATCTGCGGCCTATATATCAAGTGATCTAATTACAGAGTACGGTAAAATTCCGCCTGTATTTTTACCCTTACAGAACAAGCGATTGTACGAGCACCAATTAGCATTGATTGGTAAAACCGAATCTGTTGTATTATCCTTACCTGCTGATTTTGAAATACCCAAACATGATAAAAATATCCTGGATAAACACCAGGTAGAAATCGTGTTTGTTCCGACCAATCTCTCTTTAGGACAGTCGATTGTTTATGTTTTAAATGTAATAGGAAGATATAACGAAAGTCTGAAGATTTTACATGGCGATACACTGTTTGGGAATCTATCCCAAATGCCCGACACGTATTTTTATGCCAAGCCATCCGATAATTACTCATGGGCCATTTCTGATATTGTAAACGAAGAAGAGTTCGTTTATTCCGGCTATTTTTCTTTCTCCAATCAAAGTGCACTGATTAAAACAATAACAGAATCGGGCCACGACTTTATTAGCGGCATACTAAAGTACAAGCAAAATAATACTGTGGTAGAAGACCTTGTTGACAACTGGCTGGATTTTGGACACTCAAATACCTATTACCGGTCCAAAACAAATTTAACTACACAGCGATTCTTTAATGACCTTATTATCGATGGGTTCTCTGTGCTCAAATCCAGCACTGATAAAAATAAAATGCTGGCCGAAGCCAACTGGTTTTTAAACATGCCCGTGGCATTAAAACGCTATTTGCCAGCTTTGTATAATAGCGGAGTAAAACAGGATAAAGGCTTCTATGAAATTGAATACTTTTACCTCAGTTCTCTTGCCGAATTATTTGTGTACGGAAAAAACGAGTATTTTATTTGGCAAAATATTTTAAAGGCTTGCAATAAATTCATAGTTAGCTGCTCAAAATATAAGGCATTGCCTGGTATGAACATTGTAGATACAGCCAACAGGCTTTACAACGAAAAAACCGTACAGCGTCTACAGATTTATTCAAAAGAGCACCAAATAGAATTAGACCATCCCTGGATACTCAACGGAATAAAAACCCCCTCACTCAATGCAATAATTGCAGAAATGAACAGATATATTTCTGCACCTCAGGCTGAATGCCAAACAATTATTCATGGCGATTTTGGCTTTAGTAATATCCTTTATGATTTCAGAACAAATTCGATTAAAGTAATTGACCCAAGGGGATTAGATATTGAAGGCGTACAAACGATATATGGCGACATTCGGTATGATATTGCTAAACTGGCACACTCTGTTATTGGATTTTACGATTTCATTATTGCGGGGCACTATTCATTCAAAGCGGTATCTGAATATGAAATAAATTTTGAGATAGAAACAACACCTACAATCAAAAAAATTAAGGCTCATTTTATAGAACAGCGTATTGGTGGGTTAGATATAAATGAGGCCTGCACCTATCCTATTTTAGTTCACTTGTTCCTCTCTATGTTGCCACTTCACAACGATGACCCTTTGAGACAAAAAGCAATGTTGGCTAATGCGCTTAGGCTTTATATCGAATTCATAAACCTAAAATAAAATGACAATTATTTTTTCTATGGCGGGGCTCAGCCAGAGATTTATCAATGCCGGCTTTGTGCTACCTAAGTATATGCTCTACGTGGGTAACAAAAGCCTTTTCAATATTTCAGTAAGTAGCTTCTCAAACTATTTTAACACTTGTAAATTTGTTTTTATTGCCCGACACCTTTACGATACCCAGTTGTTTATCGAGGCTGAATGTAATTTGATGGGCATTGCCGATTTTGAAATTGTCATATTGGAAAAGCCCACAAGGGGGCAGGCTGAAACAGTGGAACTTGGACTAGCACTTTCATCCGTAAATCAAGATGAACCCATAACCATATTTAATATCGACACCTTTAGAAACAATTTCAGGTTTCCCGATTCAATGGCAGAATGGGATGGATACCTCGAAGTATTTTATGGTGAAGGAAATAACTGGTCCTACGCCAAAACGGAATCGGAAACATCTACAAGGGTTACTAAAACAGCCGAAAAGAAACCCATTTCTAACTATTGTTCTACGGGTTTATACTACTTTAGGACGGCACAAATGTTTCTTGATGCATTTGCAACAGCAAAGTCAGAAGCGATTCAAAATGGTTTGAAAGAATGGTATGTGGCTCCTATTTACAATACGCTTATCTGTAAGCAAAAAAATATCCACATAGCTCTTATAGACAGGACAGAAGTTAACTTTTGCGGTGTACCCGATGAATATTATTTATGCCTGGCCCAATATGTAGATGCCAATAGAAATAGCCCCGGTTTTACCGGTTAATAATCAGTCGGTGACTTAACTCCTCTTATTATAGATGAATAATAAACGCCTAATAATTTTTTTAGCCCATTCAAATTTTGAATTTACTTTACTTGTCTGGCTTACACACTTACACTCGTACAGGTAATCTAATACTATTCCATCGTTGGTAAGTTTCTGGCACATTACCACATCTTCGGCCTCGGCCCAGGCCACCTGGTTATGATAGGGTGGTAATGGTACGGCATGTTTGTTAAATACCGTTATGCCTCCATCAAGCCATTGAACATTGTTGTGTAAAAAATGGAGGTAATGTTCTCCAAATGTAGTAGCCAGCATCCCTCGCTTTCTTCTTGTGCTATTAAGATTGTCGTAGCTCTCCATCAATGCATAGTCAATGTACTGGCTACCATCCTTTAATCTCACATTGGGTAAGCACACATCAAACTGCCTGCCCAATAATGTTTCTGCAAAATTTGGGGTGTACAATATTCTTGTGTGTGTAATGGTAATTATACTGTACTGGCATTGGGCGTACAGGGCATTTTTTTTCTGGCAAATCATAATCCTGCCCGGCTCATTGGGCATATCAAACGGCAGGTACTGCACGTTTAGTGGCTCTTTCCAGTTATCAAAAAATAAAGAGTCGAAACCGAGAGGGCCGCACACAATTACTTCGTAAGGAATGCTTTGTAAAAAGGTATTGGCTTTAATAGAATCCAGCACATGAGCTATTAGTTGCTTATCGGTATCCGAACCGCTGAACACGATGCCAAAGGAAATGCCGGTATGCCCGGCTGTGGCTTCTTTTTTGGTAAGTACTATATGGCCCTTTTTATTATCGCAAAGTTCGGTTACCATGAGTGGCCCTACGCTTCTAAAAACTTCCAGCCTTACCTGCCAAAAGTCAATAAACCGTTTTGTAATCAGGTACGACCGGGATGGTTCGTCAATTATATCTATTTGCCCGCCAGTTTGCAGTGCCCAATAAGAATACTTTACCACATGCCTTACCAGGCGCAGGTATTTTAGTTTTTTGGTGTGGATGATAATTTTATTATAAGAGGCTGTGGTGCTGCGAAGGGCATACACGTCGGCTATGGTTTTGGCGGTAAATATTTCGTTCATACTAAATCTTCGTTTACAGCATTTATGGGTACAATATTAAAAGCATTTACGGCAAGTTTCCGATAAAGCAGCGAGCCTGCTATGTACACAATTGAGATAATGAGTATGCAAACCCCCAGTTTTTTTAATAATAACAAGCATAACAGCAGCACCGTAATAGTTACCATGGCCATTACCATACTTAACTTGCCGGTTTGTTTAAAATGATGGCCTGTGCTTAGTAAGAAACTGCCAGACACATGCTGAAGGCTGTTGCCTGTAAGCATTATCAGCAATGCCGCTATGAGCCAGTTATTAAATACATAACCCGCTCCTACCCATGAAGGAAAAATGCGGCCCTGTAACAGATAAAACACCAGCGTGCCACAACTTACAAGGCCCAGGCTAAGCCAGATCGTTTTGAAATACCATTTTTTTGCCGCAGCAATTTCATTGTTAAAATAATGCCGGGTAATGTTGTGCAGGGTAACATCGGTAACTATACGCATAAACACAGCTATGCCCAGATATATCTTCATCCATAGATTGTACTGTATAATATCCCGGTTGAGCAGAAAAAATGGGATAAGGATAAAGCCGGAATTGTACACCACCGTTTCGGATATGGTAAACAAAAAGATATACCTGCTCTGGCTGAAATTCTCTTTGATAAGGGCCCATATACCGGAGGAAGAAAACTTAAACAACTGCCGCGGAATACTAAAATGCCGGATAAGGGTAAATATGATGACAAGAAAAATAAAGGCAAGCCCCACCAGCATTACCAGCCCTGTAAGCAGCATGGTTTTGTCGAGAAAAAGCAGAGCCAGTGCGGCAATATTAATAAGCTTACGCCCCATATCCATATACTCAAACTTAACCGAAAGATCCAGTGCATTATAAATACTGCGGAAAAAGCTGAACATAATATTGAGGCCGGTGGCCATGCTAAAAAGCATGAGTACATACCACCGAAAACCATTGGTAAAAAAATAGGACAGGCTAAGCGTAAACACTAGAAACAAGCCGGTAACCACTACCGAAAGAGCAATGTAAAAGATAAGAGTGTTGCTTAGTACCTGAGGCAAGCTGCTGGTGCCGGTAATATAAGACTTGCGCAGCCTGGCATAAGATAACTTGCTGATGCCGGCATCGAAAAAAGTAAAGTAAACGGCACATGAATACAGGATAAGGATAAAGGCGAAATCGGCTTCGCCAAAACTACGGCTAAACACAAAGGGCTGACCAAAGCCGTATATAAATTCCAACATTACAGAAAGCAACCGCAAGCCGGCAAATTTTTTCAATTTCATTGTAAGTACTATTAAAACTTTTTTGCCTACCGGCAGATGTAAGGTACTAAGGACAAGCCAGGTGATGTGTAAGCCGCCAACTCTTTGGTGGTACCTGGCTTAAGTGCATTTTAATTATTGCTCCCGGCTTTAAAATGTAGTCTTATAAAAAACCAGATATCCCCTTCTTCTCCATAGGCTTCAGGGCTGGCTGCAGTAAACTTGCCATCAGTACCCAGTTGATGGGGGACATAGTTTAAATCCTCCATAAAACTAAATAAATCAACCAGTCAGTACCCATATCCTTCGCAATAGCGCTAATAGGCTTCCACATAAATAATAGGGTGGTTCTTTTTAATTAGCTCCACCGCACCCCTTAAAGCCAGTAACTCGGCTCCTTCAATATCTATTTTTATGAACCCTGCTTTTTCGTTTACATTCATAAAAAAATCATCCAGTGTAATGCCTCGTACGCCTATGGTTTGGGCGCTGGTCTCTGTGTTCCTCTTAGTATGTGTTAACCCAGTTAACATGTTCCCGGCATTATCTTTCCATACAAATTGCAGCTTTGTTTGCTTATCCATTACAGCATTATTCAGCACTTTTACATTTTTTATCCTCAATAACCGCAAAAGCCAAACAAGGGTTTTTGCATAGTAAGGCAAAGCTTCGATTGCATAAATTGTGTTTTAAGGAACCCCTTTTGCCAAGGGAACACTCCATGAACCTGCATGTGCACCTATGTCTATAAATGAAGTTCCTTTTTGTAAATAGGGCATAATGGCCACCACTTCCTTTGGTAGGAGCAGCCCTATCTTATGCCGTTTTGCCCAAACATAGGCGTGGAGAAAGTTTTTGATCATAGAACGAGTGAAGTTTGGATAAAAATAAGCGGATTGTTAAATCGTGGGGTTGTAACTATTGCTTTGGCTACATGAGTCAGCAAAGTAGATTGTTATATACTTTTACCCAAAAAAACGTTCCATATTTTTTTATAAATGCCCTTCTGATGAAACTATTTTTAAGTATTCCCCTTATTTTTTTACTTTACAATGCCCCGGCACAAACCCCGAAGGCTAAAACCCTGTACATGTTTGCCGAGCATATAAGCCCCGTGGTAAAAAAAAATGTAAAGGCTTCGGGCATGATAAATTATGCCATACTCTATACCCACGATATTGATACAAAAGATACGGTGGGTATAGATTCAGCTTACTTTATTTCGAGGCTTGATATATTGGTACCACAAAAAAATTATGCAGGTTTAATAATGATAGATTGGGAAGGAAGGGCTTACGATCTTTTTAAAACAGAAATACCCAATTCTGAAAAATTTGTGTATGCCCGGCAAAAAATGGAAGGCCTCATAATATGGTTACGAAAACTAAGACCCGATGCCAAACTTGGCAACTATGGTATACCCCTTACAAGCTATTGGTGGAAAACAGACAGCATGCTGCACAAGCGCAACGATGCCCTGATGCCCCTGATGAAAAAAACAGACTTCCTTTTGCCCTGCCTCTACGACATTTTTGAGGATGGATCAAAACCATGGCTAGATGAAAAGGGGTATGCGGTTTATAATACAAGGGCATCGATTAAGTATGCTCAGTTATTAAAGAAACAAACCTACCCTGTAATATGGCACAGGTATCACGATGCCACCGAAAAAGTAGGCCTGCTTTGTATACCTGAGCCTGAATTTGCGAAGCATATAAAAGCCATACTGCATACAGCATACAATAAAAAAACCTGCAACGGCTTAATATGGTGGCAGGAAGATTTGTGGTTTGCAAAAACAGATAAGAAAATAGAAAAAGAAATAAATGGCCGGGCAGCCGCTGAATACACAGATAATGTGATAGAACGTTACCGCGAGATTATTTTAAAGGCAATGTTTGGAAAATCCTCAAAAAGATAGAAGGTGTTATAATTTAATATTACTTCCAGGTACAAGCATCTACATTAACATGCTTTTTAGCATACTCATTGTTGAAAACTAAACTGCCATCATCCTGCTTTATCAGCCAGGGCTGCAGTTAAATGTCTTTTACAATTGCAAAACCGAAATTATTACATTACCTCGGTGGCAGTTTCTCAAAAACAGGAACCAATAATTTAGAGACTTTTGCCACAAACCTTTTAATCATACTAGGCGACATCGCCAGCCTGTCGGTTGTTACCTGCATGCCATAGTAAAAGAAATAGTTGTGTTTGTAAGCAGGTAAAAAAGGGTTTACCGTTTTTTTAATTTCGACCTCTGTCTATCTGTACACATAGTTGAGGATCTGCGAATACCTTACCCCACCCCACTTGCCCCCGCTAAGTGTACAGGGCTCCAGTTCGTATGCTGGAACAAGACTAAATTTTATAGCACTTCTCATTAACAGATTATCTCTGGCCTCTAAGGCACATGCGCCCTTCCGGCGTACACGTAGCATTTCGCATAATGTAATATTGGGCGATGCACAATGGTGCAGCCCCGCTGCCACAAATACCCAATCGAAACTCTTATCCTCCGCATCAATTTTTTCTGCATCAATTGGCTTCCAGCTATACGGTTCGTGATCCTTTTGTCCACAATGATAGTCAAGGTTGGAAATAATCACATCCGTAAACCCATTTTCAAAAAAACATTCCGGTCATTCATTCCACCACAAATAAGCAAAATGCTGTCATTTTTTTAATAGCTCCTGAATGAAGTAATTTTTTAGAACCGTGTTATAAAAACTCATCTAAAATATAAAGTTGATTTAGGAATTATTGTTGAATCGAAGATCCCTGCTTTATAAAATCCCCGCAGGCTTTTTTCCAGGAGTGCTCCTCAATAAACCCATGAAGGCTTTCGATAGTGCCCTCGTTTAATAATTTGTTTTGCCATTGGTCTATATGTGCTGCCCAATGTTCTGCATCATCACTAAAAAAACAGCTATCAGGGCTATCGCTTACTTGTACACCTATACAATGTGTTGCCAAAAACGGGACTCCATTTTCTAAACTTGTAAACAGTTTAAATTTTGTACCACTTGTAAATAAAAAAGGCAACACAGAAAAATGACAAGTGGCTATGGCCTTTTTAAAATTTTGATCATCTAAATCTGCCAAAAGCACCCAACCCATATTATTACAAAGCTCTGCTACCGCAGATCCGGGGTTGCTACCAATTGCAAAAAAAACAAGCCTTTCGCCAAACCGCATTTTAAATATAGGCCAGTATTTACTAGAAAAATGTAATAATGCATCAAGATTCTGTTGCCCACCAAGGTAGCCAGTAAAGCAAAGTCTTATCTTTTCATCATCAACAAAATGTCTTATTCTGGAACTGTAAATGGTCTGTAAATCCGGGGCATCTACTCCGGCTTTTAGAAGCACATGCTTCATTTTGGGATATAGTAATGCATAATCATTAAGATCCGCCTCATTTATATGAGCAAATTTAAAAGCAGTTTGGCTCTTTTCAAGAAAATTAGCCGTATGTCGTATAGTTCTCCATATAGTTAATTTGGATAATGGATTTCTTAGATTTTTTTGTAAATTTTTAAAAAAAGCAATGTCGAAATTATGAGTAATTATGACTTTTTCTCCTTTTGACGGCTTTAAAACTGAGGCCACTACTGCTGTGGAGTTAAAGCTATAAGCAATGTTTTGATCTGAATCTATTGGCAAGGCCGCAATAAATTTTTTGAATGTCTTTGTAATAAATTTAGACTCCTGATAGCTTTTGCCTGTCACAATTGATATTAATGCTGAGCTTATTTTACTTCTTGGTGCATTCTTAAAAGTTTCTGATTTTACAATTTTTCCTTCTTCATACCAGTTTAGAGTAGATGCGCCAACTAGCAAACAATTTGAGTAGTAACTAATTCCCTTGGCAACGCCATCTACATATAAATCTGCGCCATTGCGAAGAGGATAAACAAGATGTGGTGCAAGTATGACCCAAGGCTTTAATTGATTTTTGTTGTTGTCCAATTTTTACAAAATTTGTGCTATTATATCCAGTTATAAATAATCATTTTTTTGCTTACCCCAAATAGAATTATATATTCTATTTGGGGTTTGCGTACTTTAATTTTAAACGCAAAGGGCTATTTTTTTCTTAATAAAAACAACTCAATACTTCATATTTTACACTCTTTCGTTGTTAGTATTTATATGTAAAGTTACGCATCAGGCACCAATGTGTTATTTCAATTTTATTTTAAGAAAGAACAAAGTGTAGACTCTATGAATTTAAAAACCATTATGTTGCTTTTTATTTCTTTTTTTTCGACAGTTTGTATTTATTGCCAGCTTGTTTCCACAAAAGATCCCAATCAAAGGCTTTACATGTGCATGTCTAACATGCCGGTAAATTTTTCTAAAAGTATAAAACTTAACAAAATACCCAACTGCCTGTACTTCTCTAACGATGACATTGATCCCAAAAAAACAGGCTGCATTAACCAAAGCAATTTTAAAAAAGTGCTGGATAAGAGGGTTCCTGATATTAACTTACAAAGGGATTTTAATACTGAAGTGGGAAAACGAAGGTTTTGATACCCTAACACCCTGTTCTGGAACAATACTATCAATAGTTTTATTGAGGCCATTCAATACGCTAAAAATTACGCCCAAAAGCACAATGGGGTTATTTGAATAAGCCATTGGCTATTTATTTTGTAAAAGTAGATACCCTTTGGAATGACAGAATAAACGCCTGTGAAAAACTTATTAAACAGTGCGATATTTTAATGCCTTCGCTATACGAGGTGTACCCAACAGGTGCCGTTAGCTGGCAAAATGATACCGCTTTTATAAAGCAAAACCTTTTAAAAACGCTTCAACATGCATATAAGTATAATAAACCTGTGTTACCTTTCATATGGCACCCATATTTCAATGCAATAGTGGAAAGCAGAGTTTTATCAATAGAACCAAAAGAGTTTTTAAATCAGGCCATGCTGATGAAATCGGTTTCCCGTAACGGCAAAAAAATAAATGGCGTTATCTGGTGGCAGGAATATTTGGTTCTTCGTCAAAATTAGTGGAAGTGAAAAAAAGTGTGAAATTTGCGGTATGGCAAGCATTGATATTATTACGGCATTCAGTAAGGTACTCCAAG
>JAYUOV010000297.1:0-2928 GCA_043760535.1 Chitinophagaceae bacterium | reverse complement strand
AGGCCAAGAAAACGACATAACTTTGAAACACCCAATCAAGTATTTAATAAATTATTCATGAATGAAAAAGTTGCATTTATGAGTTGAATCCTGCAATGATATTTTGTTTGGAAAAAAAAATTGTGATTCATTATCTTTTATTCGGGTAACTCAAACTATTCCCATTCATAGCCTCTTTTTTTATGTCAGTGCTGATGAAAGAATTCCTACCCGTTTTTTAGATACTTTATACACTGAAAAATTGAACCTGCAACCAAAAGGATACAACAAAATTGATGTACAAATAATTTACAACGATTCTCTATTTAATTATAGAGTATTTAATAATGAGGCATTAAAAGTAACCACGTTTGGTCCGAGGTTGTAGTTAAGTAAATGTTACCGAAAGCAGCACGGTTTTTTGGTTCCAGCGTCTCGCTGGGACCTACAATATTGCAGCGTCCGCTGCTTATTACAAGCTATGCGGGTCAATAACGGTAAGGCCTGGCAGCCTGTTAAAGCCGCCATCATGGGTAAGCAGGGTAAGGCCATGTACTAATGCGGTAGCGGCCACAATAGCATCGGGCAATTTTATTTTTAGTGTTTTTCTTAGGGTAATTACATTGCCTACAATTGCATCGTCAATAGCCAGCACGTTAGAGCCAGCCACAAAAGTTTCCATAGCACTTTCTTCGTTGGCCGAATTGAATTGATAGCCCAGTGCCTCCATTTTTGTTACCACAGAAATATTGCAGTTGTTATCCAAAACGTTTTGCATAAACAGCATGGCCGGAGCAGGCAGCAAAGCCCCCAGGTAATGGATGACTGTATTTGTATCCAGTAAATACATTTGCTAAAATTGGTTTTTCAATCTTTCCTCCCACTCATTGCGGTCTTGCTCTACATATTGTTGCATGGCCTCTGCCGTTTCTTTAGATAAAGTGCCGGCAAGTTCCGACAGTTTTTTTTTAGGGGCGGGTTTTATGGCAACCAGCTCATTAAGCTCTTGGTGTTTTTGGGCTAATTTATCCCAATCGGTCATTGGCACAAATACGCCTGTATTGTTGCCATAGCCGTCTTTTATCAGTTGTAGTCCCATGGTTTAAGATTTTTATTTTGCCAAAAAGCCTTGCATTTTTGAGGTAGCAATAAATGTATCCAGCATTGTAAATACATGTTCCTTTTCCTTTTCCTGCATTTTACTTACTTCCTGTATGCGTTTAATCAATCCCTTGTTTAGTTCTAAATCAGTATGCCCCACCAGCCAATCCAGCGACACATCAAGTAAGTTGGCCATTTTAGCGGCTGCATCAATAGATGGCTTCATCTCGTCCCTCTCGTACCTGCCAATGGCGGGGCCTTTGGTACCTAGTTTTTCAGCCAAATAATCCTGGCTAAGATTTCTGTTTTTTCTTGCTTCTAAAAGTCTTTTGCCGAAACTCATAAGTATTGTATAAAACAGGTACATGCCTGTATTTGCAAATTTAGGCAACGATAATGTTCCCTGCAAATCAAAAAAGTTTTCACAAATAGAAAGCATCCGTTACCTGTGAAACGTATTCGTTCTGTAAAACTTTTTTTTGCCATGGAAATCCCCCAAATCAAACAGCAGCTAACCATCACCCAGGTATTGCAGCATTACGGCCTAACCCCCGATAAAAACCAGCGCCTTCACTGCCCGTTCCATGCCGATAAAACACCGAGCCTGAAGGTGTACCCCAAAACCAATACCTTTTGCTGCTTCAGCAGCAACTGCACGGCCGGCACTGGCGACCAGGTACAGTTTATCCAACTCAAAGAAAACTGTAGCAAACATGAAGCACTTACCAAGGCAGTAGCGATGGTAAGCGGCAACACACTGGCAGCAGGAACCGAGGCCAAACTATTTATTCAGGTTGAGCCGTTAGAAAAAGTAGCCGTATTAACCAAAGCCTTCAAAACCTTCACCAAAGCATTGCCCATAACAAAGAAGGCGGTGGAATATTTACAAAGCCGTGGCATTGATTATAAGCTACACGAAGTAGGTTATATTAGCGACCGTTACCACCATGATCTTACTCCGGCATTTACAGAGAGTTGTATAAAGCAAGGCTTGCTAAAACCATTGCCAGCAAAGGGTTACAGCCAGTGGTGACGCATTAAAATTTATTCAGTTCTGGTTAGGATTTCTGCTAGGTAGTCACTATCCCATGCAGCTATTAGTCTTTTTCGTTTGATGCTTATTTTTGTGCCACCACTGTCCTTTTTATCTTTTTGATGATTTTTAATGAGATTGAGTGCCGATTTAGTTATTAGACAAAAATTCTGTGCACTTTCACCTGTTCTTTTTTTGCTGACATCTTCGTGAAATGCTACATCTAAACACCAGTGAAGCTTATTTTCAATGCCCCAATGACTGCGGATGTAATCGTTGAATTGTTGTGCCGTTGCTTTTTTACTGCTGATATACAATCGTTCTGACAGTTCTTCTTTGCCACTCTTTTTGTCTATACGTTTGCAGCATACCATAATAATGCAGTAAAGCTTTTTCCAATCCGGCAGCTTACATATCCAGTCTAAATCTTTAATTACATGGGTGGTACGTGTTTCAATCCTGCCATGATTCAATTCTGCTTTGGTCGTAAAGGTGTCCGCTATGCGACCATGAGTAAATGCTTCACGCAAATCATCTTCCAATACACACTGATTGCCCTTTACAGCTAAAATATAATCGGCCTTGCCTGCTACAATCTTTTCCGCTATGTCTTTCTGACAAGCCATTGCGTCAATGGTAATAGTAGAGCCTTCAATAAATAATATTTCTAACAGTGCTGGTATAGCGGTGATTTCATTGCTTTTATCATACACCTTTTGCTGGCCTAATACAAAATTGCTGCTGTTGCACCAGGCACTCACCATGTAAATGAAACTATCCCCATCACCTTTACGGCTGCCCCGAAGACATTTGCC
>JAYUOV010000296.1:0-8346 GCA_043760535.1 Chitinophagaceae bacterium | reverse complement strand
ATCCTCGAATATACACATAATTCAATAGAAATGAGTTACTTATATATTATTAAATATAATACATTAATAATTTTTGGTTTTTAGAGATGCCCTAAACTTTATCCATACTAAAAATGGATAAATAGTGCCAAGCTTTATTTTTATAACTTAAACAAAATAGAAAACTGGTAGCGGAGCCTTTTTTGTATCTAAAATTGCTTAGCATACATTATTGCGTTCCTTAATATTTTAAACTTCATTTTATCAGTACACCGCCTTCTTATTCTGGTAATTGCACCTTTACTTTTTATGTGTAAGCCTTAATTTTTAAAACAAAAACTTTGGCGATTACACCAATAAAAATCGCTGCTTGGTATTTTTTTGCTATGTGCTTTTGGTGGTTCGTTGCGGTTTTAGTTAGAAAAAAATAATTTTTAAAATGGTTTTCTGTGTAGAAGCTGCTTGTTAATAGTTGTTTTTTTAAAAAGCAAACGATTTACTATTTAGCCTAAAATACAGGCTAGGCTTACAATAGCACAACTTTTACAAGCGAATTTCCACATGGGTGCAGCATTGGTCATCCATACTAGGTTAAATAACATTCCTTTCTTTAGAGTTGTGATAGTATTGAAATTTTTTACCAGCCCAATCTCCTCGTAGTGCAGTCTTTCGCTACTTTCAATTTACGAAAGCGGCTTTTAAAAAAAATCTAAATCTTTCCATGGGGGAGGTTTTCGTATCTTTCGCACTGTTAATTTGGGGGGATTTGAGAAAATTTACAACTTTTAAAATATGAATGATAGCAGAAAAATACCTGGGGGAAATAACAATCTGAAAGACTTTTTAACCCAATCTCCTTATGCCATTGCCGAAGGCAAAACCAATAAAACCTACGCAGTAGAGAAGTTAAAGAGGGTTGCGCTATTTCTGCCTTGTTATGTGGATCAGTTTTTTCCACAGGTAGGAATTGCTACTTTACAATTGCTAGAAAAACTTGGCTGCGAAGTTCATTTTCCTATGAATCAAACCTGCTGCGGACAACCAATGGCCAACTCTGGTTACAGCCATTTAAGCAAGGGTTGTGATGATTTGTTTATCAAAAATTTTATCAATTACGATTATATTGTTTGCCCATCTGGTAGCTGTAGTTTACACATTAAAGAGCATTTGCACCATGATAAAAACCAGGCAGCGGCCGATATTATTCGCAACAATGTTTACGAACTCTCCGAGTTTATAACCGATGTGCTGAAAGTTGAAAATATAACCGCCCGTTTTCCACACCGGGTGGGTATGCACCAGAGCTGCCATGGCCAGCGTGGTCTGTATTTGTCTCAAATGACAGAGCTGGTAGCAGCACCATTTAGCAAGCCTATGCAATTACTTAATATGGTAAAAGATATTGAGATGGTGGAGCTAGACCGAAAGGATGAATGCTGTGGTTTTGGTGGTACCTTTTGTGTGGTAGAAGAAGCCGTTTCTGTAAAGATGGGCAAAGACCGTGTGGCCGACCACCTGCGGCATAAAGTGGAATTTATAACCGGTGTAGATATGAGCTGCCTAATGCACATGGAAGGCATTTTAAAGCGGCAGAAAAGCCATGTGAGGGTGGTGCATATTTCGGAGATACTGAACGCAGGAATATAAGAGGTTTTTAATTTTTAATCCACAATATTCAAATCAGCTTCTTCATTAATTGAACATTGATAATTGAAAATTGGTTATTTAATTTTATTTTGAAAAAGAGTATTACAAATTCAAACGAATGAATACCACTAAAACCCATCCCGGCCTCGCCGATATATTTAACCAGGACGAACCTCGTGTAAACTGGCATGACGAAACCCTTTGGTGGATTCGCCAGAAACGGGATAAGGCTGCGTGGATCATTCCCGAATGGGAAGCCCTTAGAGAAACGGCTTCGCAGATAAAGAACAATGTGCTCAGTAACTTGCATGATTATTTATCGCAATTTGAAACCAATGCAAAAGCCAACGGCATCACCGTTCATTGGGCAGCCGATGATAAGGAGCACAATGCCATTGTACTGGGATTGCTGAAGCAAAATGCGGTGCAGAAAATAGTTAAAAGCAAATCGATGCTTACAGAAGAATGTGGCTTAAACCATTACCTAGAGCATAACGGAATAGAAGTAATAGATACCGATCTTGGCGAAAGAATTGTACAGCTTGCTGGCGAAGTGCCGAGCCATATTGTGCTGCCTTGCATCCATTGGAAAAAGGAGGAGATAGGGGAGCTTTTTCATGAACATTTAGGAACAGCAAAAGGTAATGCCGACCCAAAATACCTTACAGAAGCGGCAAGAATGCACCTTCGAGAAAAATTTATTACCCGCCGTGTGGCCATGACTGGCGTAAACTTTGCCATAGCCGAAACCGGTGAATTTGTAGTATGTACCAACGAGGGCAATGCCGACATGGGCGCCCATTTGAGCGACATCCACATTGCCACTATGGGCATCGAAAAAATTATACCAAAAAGAAAACACCTCAGTGTGTTTTTAAGATTATTAGCACGGAGCGCCACTGGCCAACCGATTACCACTTACTCCAGTCATTTTAAGCGGCCTAGGCAAGGGCAGCAAATGCATATTGTAATTGTAGATAACGGACGCACCAAACAGCTTGGTCGTGAGGACTTTCGCAACTCTTTAAAGTGCATCCGCTGTGCAGCCTGTTTTAATACCTGCCCAGTTTATAGAAGAAGCGGTGGCCATAGTTACCACACCGCCATTGCTGGACCTATAGGCGCTATACTGGCACCAAACCTAGATATGAAACAGTATGCCGATCTGCCTTTTGCCTCCACATTATGTGGGTCTTGCAGCAATGTATGTCCAGTTAAAATAGACATCCACCAGCAGCTTTATAAGTGGCGGCAAGAGATAGTAAAAGATGGGCATAGCCCCAGATTGAAAACCATGGCCATGAAGGCGATGACCACTACTTTAAACAGCCCCAAACTCTATCGTTTAGGTGGTGCTGTTGGCCGCTGGTTTATGCGAAACCTACCTTTTATTACTAACAATAAATTTAACCCATGGTACAAGCAACGAGAAATGCCTGCACCACCTAAAGCTTCTTTTAGGGATTGGTATAAGAAAAACAGGGCTTAAGTAATATTTGATAAGTCTATCAGTTTATTGTCAAAAACGCTAAATTTCATATCAATCACTGGCGTATAAAATAGTAATACGGCGGTTTTATAATCTACGGCATTTACATTGGCTTCTATTAACTGCATACCTTTATATTGTTTTCATTCAAAAAAAAATTGAAATTTATTTTACCATTAGTTTTATTCGTTTTGGCTATAAAAATTTAGTAAAACCGTAAAGCACACTTTATACATGTTTATGAAGTAGTAATCTCCTCAAATTATTTTTTCATCGAATTGAGTTTACTTTACTCTAAATATTTTTTAGAAATGAGGGTTGTAATTCAAAGGGTAAGCCAGGCAGGAGTAACAGTTAACGAAAGTGTAAAAGCAACTATAGGTAAAGGTTTGCTGGTTTTAGTAGGTATAGAAGATGCTGATAATGCTGAAGATATATTATGGCTGAGCAACAAAATTATTAACCTGCGAATATTTGATGATGCTAATAAAGTACCTAATATTTCAATAAAAGAAAACGGCGGCAGTATTTTACTTATTAGCCAGTTTACCCTTCATGCTGCTACAAAAAAAGGCAATCGGCCCTCCTATATTAAAGCCAGTAAATCAGCAGCGGCCATGCCTATTTACGCGAAGTTGATACTGCAACTGGAAAAAGATCTAGGAAAAAATATAAGAACCGGAGAATTTGGGGCCGATATGAAAGTAAACCTGATAAACGACGGCCCGGTAACCATTTTTATAGACAGCAAAAACAAGGAATAGCTATGCCTGAAATTACCATTAACCAAGCCCAGCTGCAAGTGGACCAATGGATAAAAACAGTTGGTGTGAGATATTTTAACGAGCTCACCAATCTTGGTATTTTAATGGAAGAAACAGGCGAACTGGCAAGGCTAATGGTAAGAATTTATGGTGAGCAGTCTTTTAAAACATCCGAAACGCACCTTCATTTACAAGAGCGGAATACTGCACTTTTGAGTGATGAAATGGCAGATATACTTTGGGTATTAATTTGCCTTGCAAACCAAACCGGAATTAACCTTACACAGGCCTTGCAAAAAAATTTTGAGAAAAAAAATTTACGCGATGCCACTAGGCATATAGAAAATGAAAAATTACATTGATTATATCTTGGTGTTCTAAACCTGGCAAGTATTAAAGTATGTTTATAGCCATTAGAAATAGTACTTTGATAATGTAAACCACCTATTTGCCATTAACAACAGCCTGTAATATTCTCGAACTTTTTTGCGAAATTTTTGTTTTACTCTCTACAAAAATTATAACCATGAAAAAAGTATTTTCAATTGCGTTGGTCGCATCTTTTCTTGCAAGTACAGTAGCCTGTGCACAAGGGGATAAAAGTAAAAGGCCAAGCCCGCCTGCTACGGTTACAGAAACCATTACAAGTGGTGCTGTAGTTAAAATAGATTACAGCAAGCCTTCTGTTAAAGGACGCAGTATTGGTATAAATCTTGAACCAAAAGAGGGTCAGGTATGGCGAACAGGTGCTAATGACGCCACCGTTTTTGAAACAGATAAAGTTGTGACTATTGAAGGAGAATCACTACCCGCCGGAAAGTATGGCCTTTTTACTTTGGTAGAAGGCGATACTTGGACCATTATTTTTAACAAAACTTGGAAGCAATGGGGTGCCATGGGTTATAATAAAACAGAAGATGCCCTTAGGGTAAAGGTAAAACCAGGCAAAGCGGCCAGTTTTTATGAGCAACTGTCTTTTAATATTGATAAAGGCGGCAACGTTTCACTAATGTGGGGAGACATACAGGTGAATTTTATGGTAAAATAGTAAGTTGACATTCTTGTAGAACTAACATTTAATAACAAAGGCAACCCTGATATTTTTCTGGGGTTGCCTTATTTTGATTTATTTGGTATTTAAAAAAAAACTTTAGGGAAATTTAAAAGGTTTGGAGTTTTCTTTTACACCTCAAAAAAATGATTAGCAATAAATGAAGCCACCCTTTTTCTATACACAACAAAGGGTATTTACAGCGATGAAGTTTGGTTTTTTTTCGATTTGAAAATCCATTACTATATTGTACTTCAATGAAGTTTTTTTTTCTATTTCTGCTGGCTCTTGCTTTTCATAATGTCAATGCTCAAAAGCAAAAGACGGCCCGTGCCAAACACTATTTTTCGGTTAGGCCCGAAGTGGTAGCACCTCTTGGAGTTTTAGATGAAAGCTATTACAGTGGTGCTGGTATTAATGGTATCATGCACTTTAAATGGCTTAAAAGTGGTGCTGAAGTGCAACTGATTGCTGGTTACGAAAGATTTAAACCTAAAAAAAGAAATTTTTTTGGTGATATTACTACCATCCCTTTAAAAATGGGATTGCTTCAAATGATTTCTAAACAGGTTTACCTATATGGAAGAATTGGTTTAATGGGTGTAAGAGATGCTAAAAGTACTTTTTCAACTAGGTTTTCAACAGATGCTGGCCTTGGTTTTTCTTTTAAAAATACGGCTGTGGATATTGGTTTTCATGGCTGGTTAAGAAAGAATGGGGGTGGCTTTACAAATTATTTTTCGGCCGGGTTGGTATTGCCCTTTCACCGTTTATATTAGCTTGTGTACATACGCATATTTAATAAGACCAATAACGCTGTTGGTTTTGCTTTTTCTAAAAATATTTTTACGGTGGGTTTCTACGGTTCTTTCGCTAATAAACAAAGCATCTGCAATAGCTTTATTGCTCATCTCTTTTTCTATCAGCCTAATTATTTCTATTTCTCTGGCAGTTAATTGGGCATCATCATTCTGTTTTTTTATAATTGAGGTTTTCTCCAGCTCTTCCAGCACTTCATCGCTAAAGTAAATACCGCCACCTGCTATTTTAATGATGGCTTTTGTTAGTTCTGTTTTGGAAATATTTTTAAGTACATAACCATTAATATCGGCATCGTTTATCATTTCATTAACCACATCGCCCTGCCCACTCATAGAAAGTGCCAGAATTTTTATTTTAGGAAACTGCATCCGTACTTGTTTGGCCAGTTCCTTACCATTCATTTGGGGCATCATCACATCGGTCAATAATACATCTACTTTCTTTATAGCTAGTATTGAAAGCACTTGGGTGGAGTCAATGGTTGTATCCACAATATTAAAAGTGGCATTATCTTCCAGCAATGCCCTTAATCCATCTATAACAATTCTATGATCATCAACAATTACAATGTTGATCTTTTCTATTTTCATATAGGGCAAGTTAAAAATATCTTGGCAGATAACTTGATATCTTTATTTTGTTGAGATTGAATGCGGTTTAAAACTAAATGAAAATCGCAGTGAATACTCATAATGCAAAAAGGTGCCTGCTTCAACGGAAAAAGCAAACTACATAACAATAAACCTCATTTTTTTTAGCCGAATTTTATTTTATAGCTCTCAAGGGTTAAAAGAGTGAATGGGTAGTTATTAAGTCATTGGTCAATAAGTCATTAATTAAGGTTGATATTGGGCATATTAAATCAATGACCAATTACTAGTCACAATTTTAAGCCTTGCAAATTAAAATGCTATTAAAACCTGCCGCTAATTCTATATTTTATGTAAATAGTTTATTGTTTGCTAAATTCGCCCACTTACTAATATTTAAATAAGCAGGAACATAAGATGATGAATATTACATTTCCGGATGGAGCTGTAAAGCAATACGAAGCTGGTGCAACAGGTATGGACATTGCCAAAAGCATAAGCGAAGGATTGGCTAGGGTAATTTTAGCAGCCAAAGTAGATGGACAAGTGTGGGATCTAAGCCGCCCAATAACTCAGGATAGTACCATCAATTTTTTAAAATGGGTCGATGAGGATGGCAAGCAGACCTTTTGGCACAGCAGTGCACACCTTTTGGCCGAGGCTTTGGAAGTTTTTTATCCGGGTGTAAAATTTGGCTATGGCCCTCCTGGCGAAAAAGGTTTTTACTACGATATAGACCTGGGCGACCGGCACATATCTGAAGAAGACCTTAGAAAAGTGGAACAAAAAATGCTGGAGTTGGCTAAGCAAAACCATGTGTTTGAACGTAAAGCAGTTACGAAGGCCAATGCAATACAATATTTTACAGAAAAAGGCGACCAATACAAATTAGAAATCATTGACCGGCTAGAAGATGGGCAGATTAGTTTTTATACCCAAGGCAATTTTACCGACCTCTGCCGCGGGCCACATATTCCACATACCGGCTTTATAAAGGCCATAAAATTAACCAATATTGCAGGCGCCTATTGGCTCAATGATGAGAAAAACAAAATGCTAACCCGCATTTACGGGGTTACTTTTCCCAATCAAAAGGAATTGGATGAGTACATTGTTCTGCTAGAGGAAGCCAAAAAAAGAGATCACCGCAAGCTAGGCAAGGAGCTGGAGTTATTTGCTTTTAGCGAAAAAGTGGGAATGGGTTTGCCATTATGGTTGCCAAAAGGTGCCATGTTAAGAGAGCGTTTACAACAGTTTTTACAAAAAGCACAATTGGATACGGGCTACCTGCCCGTTGTTACGCCACATATTGGCCACAAGAACTTGTACGTTACCAGCGGTCATTACGAAAAATACGGGAAAGACAGTTTTCAGCCAATTAAAACGCCACAAGAAGGTGAGGAGTTTTACCTGAAACCGATGAACTGTCCGCACCATTGCGAAATTTATAAAACTTCGCCAAGGAGCTATAAAGATTTGCCCATCCGTTTTGCAGAGTTTGGCACGGTATATCGTTACGAACAGCATGGTGAACTACATGGCCTTACGCGGGTAAGGGGTTTTACACAGGATGATGCCCACCTTTTTTGCCGCCCGGATCAGGTTAAGGATGAGTTTAAAAAGGTGATAGATATGGTGCAGTATGTGTTAGCCTCTTTGAATTTTACGGAGTACACGGCACAAATTTCTTTGCGACACCAAACAGAAAGAGCCAAATATATTGGTAGCGATGAAAGCTGGGTACTGGCAGAGGCTGCCATTATAGAAGCGGCTGCCGAAAAGGGTTTGGTTACTGTAACCGAATACGACGAAGCAGCGTTTTACGGCCCCAAACTTGATTTTATGGTAAAGGATGCCATTGGCAGAAAATGGCAGCTAGGAACAATACAGGTGGACTATAATTTGCCCCAACGCTTTGAACTTACCTACACTGGCGAAGACAATGCAAAGCATGTACCTGTTATGATTCATAGGGCGCCCTTTGGAAGTTTGGAGCGGTTTATA
>JAYUOV010000295.1:0-2950 GCA_043760535.1 Chitinophagaceae bacterium | reverse complement strand
CGATCATCAGCACAAGCTCATACCATTTTATGAACTTTAAGCCAACTTTTATTCCACATTTACTAAAAAGTGTTAATATTTGCCTGAATAGTTACAATTAAAATTGTGTAAGACGATGAAAGAATTGCAAAAATATGTGTTTGGGGTATTGGCCGCAATGGCATCTTTTTTCTTATCCGCTTCCGGCACGGGTTGTAAAAAAACGGTTTCAAGATATATACCACGAAACGATACTACTACCACTGGTGGCGGTGTGATAACAACCGGCGATACCACCACTAAACGAATCTTATCTTTAGGCGATAGCTACACCATTGGTCAGGGTGTAACCGAAGCAGAAAGATTCCCTAACCTTACCATTGACTGGCTAAAATTGCGGGGCATAAAAATGCAATACCCAGCCCGGATAATA
Source organism: Chitinophagaceae bacterium (assembly GCA_043760535.1). Taxonomy (GTDB): domain Bacteria; phylum Bacteroidota; class Bacteroidia; order Chitinophagales; family Chitinophagaceae; genus JAZKFT01. Next base: position 2,538 of record JAYUOV010000295.1, on the reverse strand, counting down.
GCACAGACCGGGTGGACGACAGCCAATTTAATCAGCGGTATAAATAATGCAAACCCTTCCATTGCAAGCCCTTACGATTTGGTAACACTTTTAATTGGGGTCAATAATCAATACCAGAAAAGAGATACCGCCGAATACCGCACCCAGTTTACGCAATGTTTAAATCTGGCGATCAGCTTTAGCGGCAACCGAAAAAACCGGGTGTTTGTATTGAGCATACCCGATTGGGGTGCTACGCCTTTTGGCCAAAACAGCAACCCCGCACAAGTGGCTATCGAAATAGATCGTTTTAACGCTATCAATAAAGAAGTGAGCCTGCAAATGGGCGTTTCGTATACCGATATTACCCCTGCCACCCGAATGGCAAAAACAGATCTGTCTTTGGTAGCTAATGATGGCCTGCATTATTCTGCCAAAGCCCACCGTATTTGGGCAGAGATGATTGGGCCAAAAATGTTGCCTTTTGTAAAGTAAATATTATCGGCTCACTTCACATTCCCTTAATCTTCCCATCTTCCAATGCCGCCTTATATTTGTTCTCTAAAAAATAAATATGAGGCGTTTTTGTATTTCTGTGTTCTGTTTGCTAACCGTTAGTTCTCAGGCTCAAACCAATAAAAAAGTAATTTCAAAAACACCTACAGCTCCCAAACTGGTGGTAGGCATTGTAGTAGATCAGATGCGGTGGGATTACCTGTACCGTTATGCCCATCGCTTTGGCAGCGGTGGTTTTAAGCGGATGATGAACGAAGGTTTCAATTGCCAAAACACCATGATTCCATATACGCCTACGGTAACTGCCGCTGGCCATGCATGTGTGTACACGGGTAGCGTACCCAATATCCATGGCATTACGGGCAATAACTGGTACGATAGCAAACTGAACAAACCCATGTATTGTACCGAAGATGGAAATGTAAAATCGGTTGGCACACCCACAAAAGACGGGCAAATGAGTCCAAAGAATATGCTTACGACTTCCATTTGTGATGAACTGCGGAATGCGACTAACAATAAGGGTAAAGTAATAGGCATTGCCCTAAAAGACAGGGGTGCCATTTTACCCGCAGGGCACAATGCCAATGCCGCTTATTGGTACGATAACGATAATGCTTCTTTTGTAACAAGTACCTGGTATATGAATAGTTTGCCCAACTGGGTAAATGATTTTAATAATCGTAAAACGCCTGATAGCCTGATGGCGCTTGGCTGGAATACCTTGTACCCCACAGCTACTTACACCCAAAGTACCGCCGACGAAAAGCCCTACGAAGGAAAATATAAGGGTATGGATAAAACATCTTTCCCCTACAATTTTAGCGGCAATAAAAACACCGATAACTGGGATATGATCCGCAGTACACCGCAGGGCAATACGCTCACTGCCGAATTTGCAAAAGCAGCTTTGTTGAGTGAGGGTTTGGGTAAAGATTCCATCACCGATTTTTTGGCGGTAAGCTTTAGCAGCCCCGATTATATTGGCCATCAGTTTGGGCCCAACAGTATCGAAAATGAAGACGACTACCTGCGCCTTGATAAAGAACTGGCTTCTTTCTTTTTGTTTTTAGATAAGGAAGTAGGCAAAGGCCAATACACCGTTTTTTTAAGTGCTGATCATGGTGTGGCCCATGTGCCGGGTTACAGCATTGAAAACAAACTGCCGGGTGGTTTTTACAGTAACGGCCTTTTTACCAAAGAAATAAATAAAGGATTAAAAGACAAGCTGGGGCTCGATAGTTTGGTGATTGGTATTGTAAATTATCAGGTGCATTTGAATCATCCACTGATAAAAGCAAAAGAGCTGGACGAGGAAAAAATGACTGAATGGATCATCGATTATTTATACAAACAAGATGTAGTAAGCCAGGCCTTTTCTTTAGAAGAACTGATGGAACACCCGATGAACAAAACCCTGCAGGAACGTATTGGCAATGGCTATTACCCCGGCCGCAGCGGTGATATTCAATTGATACCCAAACCGGGCTTTGTAGATGGTGGCAAAACCGGCACTTCGCATGGCCTTTGGAACCCTTACGATAGCCATATACCCTTATTATTTATGGGCTGGGGAATTAAGCAGGGCAGTACCCACCGCGAAACTTATATGACGGATATTGCTGCCACCATAGCAGCCATTTTAAAAATACAAATGCCAAACGGTTGTGTAGGAAAAGTAATAGAAGAGGTAGTAAAATAGCAGAACGATTACCAGGATGACGGTAATAATGAAACATTTATTTTTACCACCTGATAAAAATCATGCTACCAAACCCAAAACCTTGCGACCTTTAATTTCTAAACTATAACACTTATGCGTACCGTTAACGACATTCTTGAAAACAAACCAAGGCCTTTTAATTTTATAGAACCAGATGCAAGGGTATTAGATGCCTTGCAACTGATGAACTCGGTAAACCTCAGTTACTTGGTAGTGATGCATGACAATACATTTCATGGAATTTTTTCTGAAAGGGATTACAGCCGAAACGTGATTTTAAAAGGATTGCACAGCGAAACCTGTATGGTACAAGAAGTGAT
>JAYUOV010000294.1:0-25662 GCA_043760535.1 Chitinophagaceae bacterium | reverse complement strand
AATCTACTTGCTACTTGGTATTCAATTAGCCTCGTTTTAAAAGCCCAATGGTACTTTTATTCGCCTGCTTCCTTTAATGCCTGAAATTCAATCTCAGGCGACAATCGAAAGTTTGTAAGCTTTATTTTTTCAAGAAGCGGTATAATTGATGGTATAATTCCTCTGAGTTTGGCTCTTACAATCACACCTATGGTTCCTGTAAAACTAAGGCCAAGATGAGTGGCAATTTTCCTTGCTTTAAAATCGTCCAAAATAATAGTACTGTCGGGTATTTCAAGAGCCAGTGCGATTGCACTTGATTCTCCTTTATCAATTTGCATTTCCAACAGTTGCTGCCTGTATTTATCCTTGACAGAAACAATCTCAATCCATTCCGGAAGCGTTTCGCCAAATTCAATAGCAATGTCAACAGTTGTAATTATTTGTCCATAAAGATGATGTAACAATTCAAGTTCTTTAATATTAGACAGAATGATAAAACAACTTGTATCGGAAATAATGACTTTACGCATTTGCAACATCCTTTGATACATCTAACGCAGGATAATTAAAAATAGTAACGCCATAGCTACCCAACAATTCAGCATAAGTCCGTTTAGATAAGCCAGTAATTTCAGCGGCCTGTCCCAACGAAAGTTTGCCCTGTTCGTACAGACTACTTGAAACAAGCATGGCCAAATCCTTGTCGTCTAACCCTAATGAATCGGGCAGATTGATTGTGAGCGTTTTCATAATTTAAATTTAATAATTATAATATACAGCTTTCTTCAGTATTTGCTTAACACCATTTATTATTCGAAGGCTACTACAATTTCCCATATAAATCCCTCAGCTTTTCCCTGTTCATAATGGTCTCCCAGCCTTTGCCAAGGGCGTTTTCCCAAAGCGGTTTCATGCCGAGGCTTACGTTCATCATGGTGTCAAATTGCTCTTCGGTTAGGTTGGCACAAATGCCTTGCGGAATATCTATGTTATTTACCTCCACCATTTTTTTAAACTCCGCCACACCTTCGGGATAGTATTCGCCAATATGATTCATTACAATGCAATTGCCAATGCCATGCTTGGTGCCGAGTAAATAGCTAAGCCCGTAGCTAACCGCATGTGCCACACCCACCTGGCTGTAGGCAATACTCATGCCGCCGGCATAACTGGCCATCATTAGTTTGTCATCATCTTCATTTGTCCACTCTCGGCCGCTGAGGAAAACCTCACGGCAAAGGTCTAAAGCCTTGGCACCGTAGCTTTTGCTAAACTCATTTAAGTAAGTGCCGGTAAGGCTTTCTATGCAGTGGATATAGCAATCCATGCCGGTATAAAACCGCTGGTTAGCAGGTGCATTCTGGGCAAATTCCGGGTCCAGCACTACCTGGTCGAAGGGTGTAAAATCGCTGTTCATACCCAGCTTTCTGGTAGGGCCAGTAAGCACAGTGGTGCGGCTAACCTCGGCACCCGTACCGCTCAATGTAGGCACACCTACCTTGTACACACCGGGAAATTTTACCAGATCCCAACCCTGATAATCGGCACTGCTGCCGGGGTTGTTCATCATTAAACTTACGGCTTTGGCAAGATCCATTACGCTGCCGCCGCCAATGCCTATTACGCCGCTAATGGCGCCAAATTCGGCCTTTAGTTGTGCAGCCAACGCATCTACCTGAGTGGTTTTGGGCTCGTAGGTTACATCAGCAAAACTTACTTTATCATTTCCACGAAGTGGCACACGGCTGGCTAATGGCTTGCCTTCGAAAAAATGGTCAAGCAAAAATATCATGGGTGCACCTGCCTTGCGGTGGGGTGCTATAATTTCGTCTAACTGGTTAAAAGCGCCACGGCCGTACACCACGTAGCTTACCATTTTAAAATTTCTGAATTGCATACACTGATTTTTTAAATCGAAATAAGAAACAAATTTAGAAATAATGTTGCCATGGGCATGGGATAATTTGTAAGCCTTTTATGCTAGTACAACCTTTAAGTGTAACATGGTATTGGCAAAGCCAAAATATTGCCTCAAATTGCCACAAATAATTTTTATGCCTAAATACGAACAAAGCATACCACTGCAAAATACAGACACAGAAACAGCGCTGGCATTAAGCTACGAAGCCATGAAAAATTTGGGGTGGACAGTACAGTTTGCCGGTGTTACCAAAATAAGCGGCAGTACGCCTAAGACTTGGAAAAGCAATGCCCAGCAAATACTGGTAGGTGCAGAAAACGGCGAACTAACCGTTAGCAGCGAAATGGTAAATGGCGAATCGTTTGACCTTGGTGGAAAAAACAAAAAGAATTTTGCTGCTTTTTTACAAGCCTTTGCAGCTGTAAAAGCCAATGAAAACGCCATTAAAATTGATGATAACAAAACGGCTATTGATGCATTAAGAACCGCTACCATTCAGGCTTTGGAAACTGAAGCAGAAACAACAGCAGCTGTAAATGAAGCAATGAATTTACATAGCAGCAACTTATATATTACCTACGCCATCATTGCCATAAATGTGTTGGTGTTTATTTTAATGCTAATAGATGGTGCAGGGATAATGGGTGATAACAGCCTGGTGCATATAAAGTGGGGGGCCAATTATGCTCCGCTTACTTTAACCGGTGATTGGTGGCGGTTAATTACCAGTACATTCATTCATTTTGGCATTATACATGTGGGCATGAACATGTACTGCCTGTACACCGTTGGGGTATATCTTGAGCCAATGCTGGGCAAGCCCAAATACATTACTGCTTATTTGTGTACAGGTGTATTTGCAAGCCTGGTAAGCCTTTGGTGGCATAAATCGCCTGTAATAAGTGCCGGTGCTTCTGGTGCTGTGTTTGGTATGTTCGGTTTGTTTTTAGCACTGCTTACTACCAATTTAATTCCAAAACAGGTTCGCCAATCGCTGCTGAAAAGCATCGGTATTTTTATAGCCTTTAATTTATTTTATGGCATGAAGGGCGGTGTAGATAATTCGGCCCATGTGGGTGGGCTGGTAAGCGGGTTTGTAATTGGTTACTTGTACGTGTACAGTATTAAAAAAGAAAAAATTGGGCAAAAATTGGTGTGGGTAATTCCGGCATTGTTACTGCTTACGGCCGCTGCTACCTATGGTTATTTGCAACAAAATAAAGGTGCCGATACGGCAAGAAATGGAGTAGAATATGAATTGGAGGAAGTATCGTATAAAGATGGTAAAAGGTTTGGCAGTGTGTTAGACGATCTTTCTGCAATAGAAGAAAAAGCATTAAGGCCCCTTACAAAAGATAGTTTATCCGAAGCCGAAATGAAAAATTTACTGGCGGAGGGTAGGCAATTGTGGGACGATGGAGAAAAGCTGTTGCAGTCCACCGCTAATTACAATATTTCTGCAAACATGCACACAAGGGCAGATAAGCTGTTGGAATATATACAACTTCGTAAAAAGGAATATGATTTAAGAATTTCTTACAACAATTTAGAAGCTACTGACGAAGCCACGGCAGAAAAAATAGTACAGGAGATTAAGGAAAACAATAAAAAAATAGAACAAATTTTAGAAGTGCTAAAGGCACTATAGCAGTGCCGCCGCCCTTTCCAAATCTTCGGGAGTGTCTATCTCTACGCCCATGTATTCGGTTACTATCATTTTAAGCTGAATGCCGTTTTCGAGGTATCGGAGGCACTCTATTTTTTCGGCGGCTTCTAGTGGGGTCATAGGCCAGTTGGTAAAATCTAGCAGGGCCTGTTTGCGGAAAGCATATACGCCAATGTGTTCGTAATAATGGGTGGCTACCATTGTATCTCTTGGGTAGGGAATTACGCTGCGGCTAAAAAACAGGCTGTTCATATTTTTATCTACTGCCACTTTTACGTAGTTGGGGTCGGCTATAAATTGTTGTTCTTTTAGTACCTGCATCAGGCTCGCTACCTGTACCTGTTTCCCGGCTTCGCCGGTAAATACTTCTAGCAGTTTTTGTAAAGGTGCTTTTTGTACAAAAGGTTCATCGCCTTGTACATTTACCACAATGTCCACGTCCATATCGGCCACGGCTTCGGCTATTCGGTCGCTACCGCTTTCGTGTTGGCCAATGCTCATTTTGGCTTTGCCACCGTGGCTAATGATTTCGTTGTAGATAATATCGCTGTCGGTTACTACCATTACTTCATCAAACAGGCCGGTGGCCACGGTATTATCATACGTGTGGCGGATAACGGTCTTATTGCCCAGCACCTGCATCAGCTTGGCGGGGAAACGGGTGGCGGCGTAACGTGCCGGTATCATGGCGATTGTTTTCATTATAGGCGGAACTAAATTGCTGATGGATTGATTATATCCAGGCCTTGTATTTTTAAAAAATCTTTTTCGTTTGCTGTAATAATTGTAAGGTCATTTACCAATGCTGTAGCAGCAATGATGGCGTCGGGGAGCTTAATCGAATGTTTCTTTCTCAATAAAATGGTTTCTTCGATAATATCATTATTAATAAAGAATTACTGTAGATGACTGGATAACATGCAAGGCATCCGCTTCTTCCGGTACGGAAATAGTCGGGTAGCCTAAAAGCTATATTTGTGTAACAAATGAAATAGTTGGGGCAGTATCTAAAATATTTTTTACAAATAAAAAACCAGTATTGGGTAGTGCAGCTTTTAGAAAATAAATCAGTGTGTTAGTGTCAATTAAAAATCCCTTTGCCATTCGTCTCTCATTTTAGAAATGTTAGCGTCTATTGTTTCAATGCTCTCTTTTTTCCAGCTTCCCCAAAGCTTATCCGTATCCATTTTTGTAACAGGTTTCCGCACAATTTCTATAGCTTCCATTCGCTCCAAATCTTCAATAACCTGCGCTGCGTATGGTTTTTTGATATTTATTTCTATTGTTTTCATGACTCAAATTTAGCGATTTAAAACATCGGGCACCTTACTGAATTTACCCTCTCCTATCCAACGGCTCATTATCCCCACCCTGTTTTTGAAAAGGCGTTTTTAGCAGCCTCACAAAATCTTCATCTTTTTCGTTGGGATAATATCGGTCGAGGCCGTACACAATGTCCTTCGGTTCTATGTGTATATAAGTGCCAAATATGCGATCACAAATAGCAAGTGCAGCACCATAGTTGCTATCGGTCTGTGGTTGTTTCCAATGATGATGAACCTTGTGCATATTGGGGCTTACGACTACGTAGCTTATAGCCTTGTCAAGCCAGAGCGGCAGGCTTATATTGGCATGGGCAAACTGTGTGGCGATAATTAAAAAGGTTTGGTAAATCATCACGGCATACATAGGTGCGCCACTGAGGAATACGCCGCCAAAAATAAAGATGCCACGGAACACACTTTCTACCGGATGATGGCGCAGACCTGTGGTTACATCCACATTATTATCTGCATGATGCACTACATGAAACCGCCACATCCAGGCTATTTTATGTTCGGTAAAATGTACCAGCCAGCCTACAAAAAAATCTACTGTTAGGATGGTAATCAGGATGGTTAAAAAAGTGCCGGCATTGGCCCAGTAAACAATGCCAAAATTGTGAGCCCGGCACCAGTCGCTTATTAAAACGATAACCACCGCAAAGCCTGTATGTAAAGCCAGAAGTATTACTGTAAAACCAAAATTAACCGTGGCATGGCGGAGCTTGTCTTTTTTATACCGCATGGTGATTAATGGAACTGCACCTTCTATCATCCATAGTATTAGCATACCACTTACCAGTATCAGCATCCGCTGTATTGGGTGCTGTTCCAGCGATTGAAAATATTGTATTACATGTTTCATAGAGCAACGTTTTACATGGAAACGTACAAACAAGCCGCTTTGGTTTCGGCAGCTTTTAAACTTTACTTGCCAAACCGTGTTTTAATCGTAACTATGTAGGCGTGTCGAAATGGCCATTTTACCCATCGCCTTAGTTTTATTTTATCAGAATCCATTTGCTTAAAAAATCTACCATACAACTCCTGCGTTTTCCGTTCTCTTATTTTCTAATGCCGGTGTATTGGTTTGCTCTCAGTTTTGTAGAGCAGATTAATTGGGGAAGGGCCGCACTAATTTTTTTTCTGCTCCACGTTTTACTATATCCGAGCAGTAATGGGTACAACAGTTATATGGATCGGGACGAAAGCAGTATTGGCGGTATTGCCAGCCCAATGCAGCCCACAAGGCAATTATTTTTTTGCACCGTAGTGATGGACGTTTTGGCTGCAATTTTATCGCTATTCATTTCCCCTTGGTTTGCTTTGGCCATGTTGGTTTATATCATTTTTTCCAGGCTATACAGTTACCGTGGTGTACGGCTAAAACGTTTCCCAATATTGGGGTATGTAACGGTAATACTCAACCAGGGTACATTGGTTTTTTGGATGGTGTGCAATGGTAGCCATGCTTTTTTTTCAACCGTAATACCATGGCAGGGCCTTGTGGCTTCGGGGTTTTTAATTGGCGGTTTTTATCCTATAACACAGGTGTATCAGCACAATGCAGATAAAAAAGACGGTATAACAACCATCAGTATGCTGCTGGGCAAAAGAGGAACCTTTATTTTTTGTGGCATTATGTATGCAATATCGTTTTTGGTATTGTTTTTTTATTTTACAGGCTTAAATAAGCTGGTGCACTTTGCTGTGCTGCAAATCTTTTTTATTCCCGTAATCGTAGTTTTTATGCGTTGGTTACTTAAAGTGTGGAAAGACGAAAATGCGGCTGATTTTAAAAACACCATGCAAATGAACTGGCTGGCAAGTACTTGCACAAGCCTCGCTTTTATCACCTTATTAATCCTGAATCATCGTGGCTGAAATTATTTCCATAGCAACAGCCGTTCCGCAGTTTTGCCATCAGCAAAAAGACATCCTGGCATTTATGCAGGCGGCCTATCAGCTTAACGAAACAGAGAAAAGAAAACTTGCTTTTTTATACCATCGCAGCTATATAAAAACGCGGTATAGTGTGGTGCCGGATTATAGCAATGTGAAAGAAAGAACATTTATACCCGACGATGTACAGGCGCCATTCCCTGATATAGACAAGCGGATGGAGATGTACCAGCTACATGCCTTGCCATTGGCTGTAAGTGCCATTACTAGATGCCTTGCAGGCAAATTGAACGTTAAAAAAATTACCCATTTAATAACCGTAAGCTGCACCGGAATGAGTGCACCCGGCCTGGATTTGGAATTGGTGGAAGCAATGGGATTGGCTCCGGATACTTTTAGAACTTCGGTAAATTTTATGGGCTGCTATGCTGCCATCCATGCCATTAAAATGGCTGATATGATCTGTAATGGTGCAAAAAATGCCCATGTAATAATTGTGTGTGTAGAGCTTTGCACATTGCATTTTCAAAAAGAATTTAACCTGGATAATGCAGCCAGCAGTTTACTGTTTGGTGATGGTGCTGCGGCCATTCTCATCTCAAATAATTCAAGCAACAAAAGCGTTTTAAAGTTAAAAGGATTTCACAGCCATATAGATTTTAAAGGCAAGAACGATATGAGCTGGAAGCTAAGCAGTAAAGGCTTTTTAATGACGCTTAGCAGCTATGTGCCGCAACTGATACAGGCAGATATTGCCGGATTGGTAGCTGCGGCTTTGCAGCATCATGAAGTTGAAATCAAAGATATTTCGCATTGGTGTCTTCATCCGGGTGGTAAGGCTATTTTAGATGCGATACAAAAGCAAATGCAACTCAGTGAAGATGATATGGCTTTTTCAAAATCGGTATTAGCTAATTACGGCAACATGTCTTCGTCCACTATTTTATTTGTGCTGAAAGATATGATGGAAGCCTTGGAATCCGACAACAAAACAGCCAATATTTTCGGTGTAGCATTTGGCCCGGGATTAACCATGGAAACTTTTATTGCAATAAAGGAATAGGCTATGTTTAAAGCCCCAAAGGGGCGAAATAAAATAGCCCGGGGTGCAGCCGCGGGTTGTAAGAGCATCAGTTAAAAAGCACTGAAAGTGCGTAATAAAATTCTATAAACAAATAGAACCATTGACCTTCAAAACCCGCTCATACCAAAAAGAATTATTGGATGCCGACTGCATTCCTTTTGCCGATATACAACGGAACATGCAGGAGCTAGATTTCATTAATACAAAACTAGGTGGCCATGGTATCAGCATTAAAGGGCTGGCAGTGTTACTGGGAGAAAGAAAGCAAATTCATGTATGCGAAATTGGCTGTGGCGGCGGAGACAACCTGTTGGCATTACTAAGGTTTTGCAGGCAAAAAAACATTGCAGTTACATTTACCGGCATCGATATAAAGCAATCCTGCATAGACTTTGCTGCTACACGGCAGGTTTTGGAAGCATATACAACTTGGCTAGTTAGCGATTACCAAAAAGTGGTATTTCAATCAAAGCCAGACATTATTTTCTCAAGCCTTTTCTGCCATCATTTTACCAACGAAGAGCTGGTGGTGCAATTAAAATGGATGAAAGAAAACAGCCATGTTGGATTTTTTATAAACGATTTGCAACGCCATTGGCTGGCTTATTATTCCATCAAAATATTGACCCAACTTTTTTCTAAAAGTTACCTGGTAAAAAACGATGCCCCGCTGAGTGTAGCAAGAGGTTTTACAAAGCAAGATTGGCAACAAATCTTTGTAGCAGCTGGTATCAAAAATTATTCCATTCAATGGAAATGGGCATTTAGATATTTAATAATTTGTGAGCAAAACCTATAAGGTCTTATCAGCCTTTCACTATTGTTCTAAGTTTAAAATAGACCTTACAGATTTAAAGACATGGAGCCAACAAAACCATACCATACAGCAATCATCGGCGGCGGCCTTGCAGGGCTGTGCCTGTCCATACAATTGGCTGATGTGGGTTACAGCGTTGTGTTGTTTGAAAAAGAGGAATACCCGTTTCATAAAGTGTGCGGCGAATATATCAGCCTCGAAAGTTGGGACTTTTTAGAGCGGTTGGGTGTGCCATTAAGCAGTTGGCAATTACCAGTGATAAAGCAGTTTCAGGTTTCGGATGTAAAAGGGAATTTGTACGGCTTCAATCTTCCGCTGGGTGGCTTTGGTGTAAGCCGGTTTAAACTGGACGAAGCCCTGTATCAGATAGCATTGCAAAAGGGTGTATCCATACATACCAGCACAAAGGTTACCGAAGTACAGTTTCAAAACGATATGTTCCATATTGAATCATCTGCTGGTTTTTTTACTGCCACCATAGCCGCTGGCTGTTTTGGTAAAAGAAGCAATTTGGATGTAAAATGGAACCGCCCTTTTGTACAGCAAAAGGCCAATAAGCTCAATAATTACATAGGCATAAAATACCATATACGCTATCCCCATCCGGTGGATACAATAGCCCTTCATAATTTTTACAATGGCTATTGTGGCATTTCTAAAATAGAAGACGATAGGTATTGCCTTTGCTATCTTACTACCGCAGAAAACTTAAAGCAATCTGGTAATTCCATCAAGCAGATGGAAGCGGATGTTTTGTGCCAAAATCCAATATTGAAAACCATTTTTTGCAGGGCTGAATTTTTATACCGGGAGCCGTTGGCTATTTCTCAAATTAGCTTTAGTAAAAAGAAACAAATAGAAAACCATGTGCTGATGTTAGGCGATGCTGCGGGTATGATAACGCCACTTTGCGGCAATGGTATGAGCATGGCCATGCACGGCAGCAAGCTGGCATACAATGCCATAGATTTATTTTTACAGCATAAAACAAGCCGGCTACAAATGGAAAATATGTACACCGAAAACTGGAAACAACACTTTAGCAAACGTCTGTGGATGGGCCGCAATGTGCAGCGTGTATTTGGCGGCAATACCACCACAGCTTTATTCTTTAAAACGATGAAAGCTTTACCGGCACTGGCAAGTGTTATAATAAAAAGTACCCACGGAGCCGCTTTTTAAAGTAGGCATCGTTAGGGTTTGGAGCCCCCAAAGCCCACAATCTAATAACCTATCAATTTCTTAATAACCCCATCTAGCCGACTTTTTGCCATGTATTGCTGTTCCAGTTCTATGTTAAATGGTATAGGCGTATCAAGGCTGCCGCACCGCATTACCGGTGCATCTAGCATTTCAAAACAATGTTCACTAATCCAGGCACTTATTTCGCCGCCAAAGCCGCCAGTTATATTGTCTTCGTGCAGAATTAGCACTTTGCCTGTGGCGGCAACAGCGTTTCTTATGGCTTCATAATCGAGCGGTATTAATGTTCGCAAGTCTAATATTTCCATGCTTATATCCTGCTGCTTTAGAGCATATTCTTTAGCCCAATGTACCCCAGCACCATAAGTAATTACTGTAATGTCGTTGCCTTGGTGTACGGTTTTGGCTTTGCCTATTGGCGTTTCGTAATAAGTTTCCGGCACGGCATCGCTAATGCTTCGGTACAGGCCTTTATGTTCAAAAAACAGCACCGGGTTGGGGTCGTTAATAGCTGCTATCATTAGGCCTTTGGCATCGGCAGGAGAGCTTGGGTACACCACTTTAAGGCCAGGCGTATGGGTAAACCATGCCTCATTGGTTTGGCTGTGGAAAGGCCCAGCACCCACGCCGCCGCCACAAGGCATTCGGATAACCACGTCGGCATTTTGGCCCCAGCGGTAATATATTTTAGCCAGGTTATTAATAATTTGGTTAAACCCCACGGTTACAAAATCGCCAAACTGCATTTCCATTACACTCTTAAAACCCTGCAGGCTAAGCCCTAAGCAAGTACCTACAATGGCACTTTCGCAAAGCGGCGTATTGCGAACCCGCTCTTTGCCAAACTGCTGAACAAAGCCTTCGGTAATTTTAAATGCTCCGCCATATTCGGCAATGTCCTGCCCCATTAAAATTAGGTTTTCATGTTGCTCCATACTTTGGTGCAGGCCTTGTTTTATGGCGTCGATAAAACGGCGGCTAACCGTTGACCGTCCACCGTCCACCGCTGACTGTTGACCGTTGACCGTTGACGAAAAATAAACATCTTCAACTTCCTCCTTCACATCCGGCATTATCTCAGAAGCATCAAAACCTTTGGCTAATTCTTCATCAATATATTTTTTTACATCCGCTTTTTTTTGGGTGATGGCAGCATCATCGAGCACACCGGTTTCCAGTAAATATTGTTCAAAATTTTCAAGCGGATCTTTCTTTTTCCATTCTTCAAAAAGATGGGTAGGCACATATTTAATGCCGCTTGCTTCTTCATGGCCTCTCATCCTAAAAGTCATACATTCTACGAGGTAGGGCTTTTGGTTTTCGATGCAATATTGGCGGATACTTTTAATTGTTTCCAACACAGTTAAAATATTATTGCCATCTATTTGTAAGCCCTCCATGCCATAGCCTTTGGCTTTATCCACTAGGCTTTCGCAGCGGTATTGTTCGTTGGTGGGGGTACTTAATCCGTAGCCATTATTTTCTATTATAAATATTACGGGCAACTCCCATACGGCAGCCACATTTAGTGCTTCATGAAAGTCGCCTTCGCTAGTGCCGCCATCGCCTGTAAAGGCCACGCTTACTTTATTTTCCTTACGTAGTTTGTAGGCCAATGCCACTCCATCGGCAATAGCTAGTTGAGGTCCTAGGTGGCTAATCATGCCGCAGACATGGTGCTCTTTGCTGCCAAAATGAAAGCTCCGTTCCCGGCCATTGCTATAGCCATCTTTATTGCCCTGCCATTGCATAAATAATTTGGATAGTGGCATATTGCGGCCAGTAAAAACGCCAAGGTTTCGGTGTAGCGGCATTATCCACTCGTCTTGTAGCAAAGCCTGCGTAACGCCTACTGATATGGCTTCCTGGCCTATACCGCTAAACCATTTAGATATTTTGCCCTGCCGTAAAAGCACCAGCATTTTCTCTTCAATCATTCTGGGTAGCAACAGGTGGTGGTAGAGTTGTAGCAGCTCTTGGTTGGTAAGGTTTTTACGATTGTATTGCATGGCTGTATCTGTAAAATGTGGAAACCCCGCAATGATGCGGAACAAGTGTGAAAGTATGGAAATGTAAGATTGTAGCGTTTTGTAAACTTAATTGCTGGCTGTAAATGAGCAAAAAATAACAGATGCTAACTGGTCTATTTTATTATTTTTTACGACTCAAGGTTTTATACCAAAATAGAAAGGGTGCATGTAAAATTGTTGCAAGCTTTTAAGCCCTTTTCGCCTTACCAAAATAATCGCAACCAGAAAGGGGTGCCAATTGATAGTTTTTATTAGTATTTATAAAGGCTTTATGGTCACCAATTTTAAGAATAGCCTAATTGTAAAACAAAGACCTACATTTAAGTACAAATTTTACCACCTATAAAACACTACTTATGAAAAAATTGTTGTTTGTACTTTTTGCAAGCTCTATGCTGCTTTTTCAGTTTTGTGGTAATAAAAAAGCCCAGGTGGCTGTACCAAAACTTACTTACGAAGCCAATGTGCAACCTTTAATTGCTACTAAATGCACCCCTTGCCATATTCCGCCACGAGGTAATAAAAAACCGTAAATCACTTTCGATGCGGTGAAAGAAGATATTGATGAAATAATTAAACGAGTACAACTAAACCCAACCGACCGTGGTTTTATGCCATTTAAGAAAACGGCGAAATTGTCGGATTCTGTAATTAATGTATTGGTGCAGTGGAAAGCCGACGGTATGGTGGAAAAATAATTTTCAAAACAATATTGCCATGAAATCGATTTTTATTTGCTTACTGTTTTTTGTTGTATCCGCCAAGGCACAATCATTAGCAGATACAACAGTTGTAAGAAATATCAGCCGCGAAAAGTTTACGTGGATGATAGACAAAGACACAGCAAAATTAAAAATGCTACTCCACCAAAATGTTCAATACACACACAGCAATGGGTGGATAGAAACCATGCACGAAGTACTAAATGATATTGTTACTGGCAAGCTTACATACACATCCGTTACCGTGGAATCCGATACGGTAAGGTTGTTTCAGAAAACAGGTATTGTAACCGGCAGGGGCGTTTTTAAAGTGCTGATGGAGGGTAAGGAAGTAGCAATAAAATTATTATACACCGAGGTGTATGTAAAGTATAAAAAGAATTGGAAACTGGTGCAGCGGAATGCCACTAAAATATAAATGGACATTGGTCATTTGGTCAATAAGGTCAACGGTTTTAAGCCAAATTTTTTTCCGCCAATTCCCTATGGTGCAGCACATGATAGGCCGTAAAATAGAGCATTTCCCTTAGGGTAACTTTACCCAAAAGCGGATGCGGTGCTGTTAGTGTATCCAGTTGGGCTTCGCTTAAACGATTTACCTTACGGCACACTTTTTCGCTTCTTACATGTAATTCTTTTAACAGCCGCTCCTTATGGGCGGCTGTTACAGTTTGGGGTATAAATGCAGCTGAGGCACTGCCGCCTTCGCTTAATTTCTGTTTGTATTTAGCCACTAATTGTTCGTACGTTTTAGATGGCCGGTTTGCTTTGCCCAAAAAAAGCCCAAGCAGAAAACCGGGAAGCATTAAACCTTGGTTTAAAGGTTTTATACTTCGGATTAAATGAGCTGCATGCTGGCCAGCCGTCCATTTGCCATTGCGTTCGGCCACAAAATTTTCGTTGCTCAGCTGTGCCATATAGTTGATAAACAACTGATGGTTTTCACGTAGTGCTGCAATGATTCCGGGCTTGTTCATGAGCTATATTTTATGGGTGCCATCGCTTGTTTGTACAATATAAGCTTCGCCTGTAATGCCGTACGCTTCTTTGTATGTCGCCAGCGCCTGTGTGGTAAAACTTTCCACGGCATCGTTAGCTATAATATTAATAGTACAGCCGCCAAAGCCGCCACCCATAAGCCTTGAGCCGATAACTGCCGGGTTTAGTTTGGCTTGTTCCACTAAAAAATCCAGCTCTTTGCAGCTTACATTATACAGCTTGCTTAGCCCATGGTGCGTTTGGTACATGAGCTGGCCAAGGCCCTTTATGTCATTTTCTTGCAGCAGTTTTGCGGCAAGTTGGGTACGGGCTATTTCTTGTACCACAAACAGGCAGCGCATATATACTTCTTCTCCCATACGGCCTTCGTATTCCAGCAGGTCTTCGACTTTTTTTACATCTCTAAAAGAAGTAGCACCCGTATTGCTACCTAAAATCTGCAAGCCTTCTTCGCACTGTTTGCGGCGTTCGTTATAGGCCGATGAAGCCAGTGAATGGCTCACTTTTGTATTAATCAATACCAACGAATAGCCATCTAATTTTATAGGAAAATATTGGTGTTCTATACTCCGGCAATCGAGCAGCATTACGGAATCTTTTAAGCCATTCATATTCGCAAACTGATCCATAATGCCGCATTTTACTTTGGGGTAATCATGCTCGGCACGTTGGTTAAGCAAGGCCAGTTCTTGCCGGGTGTAGCGTCCGTGGTTGTACATTTCGTTAAGGGCAAATGCAATGCCGCCTTCTACTGCCGCACTACTGCTCATGCCGCTGCCACGGGGTATGTCGCCGCCCAATACGCAGTCGAATCCTTCTATATGCACACCCGCTTCTACAAACTGATTGATAACGCTGAGCACATAATTTTTCCAGTTGTCCATTGGCCGTATATCGTCCAGCTCTATGCTGAGCGATTCGTTGAAATCAATACTAAAAAAATTAAGCTGTTTGGCTGTGCCATTGGCTGCTACGGCAAAATATACGCCCTTGTCTATGGCGGCGGGCATTACAAAGCCATCGTTATAATCTACATGTTCGCCAATAATATTTATCCGCCCCGGCGAAAAATACAGGGTAGGTTCAATAGTAAATTTTTCTTTAAAAACGGTGGTTACCTGGTTAACTAATGGCTGGTTCATCAGATGCTATTTTATAGGTGGTAGAAAATGTTTTTGTTTCGTTTGGCTCTAGGTAAATAAGGCCGATGCGGTTGTTAAATGCATCGGGTGCAGCACTCAGGTTTTCTATAGCAATGCTGTTGCGGTGGTCTGGCGTGTACACTTGTAAAATTGGGTAACTGGCTTTTGGCAATACTTGTAACTGTATATTATTTAGTGGATTGGTAAGCGTACATGCGGCAGCATTTAGTGGCTGTTGCAGTACAAAACTATTGTCTAAAAATGTGTCGCCAATAACTTCCGGCTGCTGAAATTTGGTAAAGGCCAATACTTCGCCTGTGGGTATCAGTTGCTCATTAAATTCTAGCATGGTATCGGTGGCCATAGCAAATATGTAATCGTTAATGCTGCCGCCCAATGTAAAATAAGGGTGCCAGCCATCTGCAATAGGTATGGGTTCTTCGTGTTGGTTTAGCACCCGTGTTAGTAAGGTGAGTGTATTATTGGCACTTAAAACATACTCTACCATAATAGTATATTGAAACGGGAAACCTGCATCGCTGGCCGGGTAGCAAATTTCCAACTGCACCATGGCCATCGTTTCGGTAGCCTGCTGGTGTACTACATCAAAAGCCGCATCGTACAAAAGGCCGTGGAGGTTGTTCTCATCAAAACCAAACTTACCAATGCTGTAATCCACACCGTTAAACTGGTACTGCCCTTTGTTAATGCGGCACACATAGGGGCTTAGTTTACAACTGCGGAAACCCTTGCTCTCACAGTGTTCCCTAAAATCGGCTTCACTTTCGTAGCCCTCTATTACATTCATCCACTGCCCATTTACCAGCACATACCAGGCGTTTAAAATAGCCCCGCAATTCGGTATTATTTCCACCCTGTTGGTATCGTTTAGCAACACTATTTTTTTAAAACCGCCTTCTTCTTTTTCAATAACCGAATACATGTTCTTTATTTTAAATGGGCGTTAAAGATAAAAGGTTCGGGCAAAAAATAGTGTGAGAATTAATGCTGACTATACTTGTATTTATCTATGTTTTTTAGGTAGATAAATACAAGTATAATAACAAGGAGCTATAATTTAAGCCTTTTTTAATTTTTGAACACCTAGATTCAACTCATAAATGCAACGCCCATTCCAGCACAAATAATAAAAATGGCTGTTAAATAACCTGTAAAGATGTTAAGAAAGTGTCCAATCGTGTCAGATGGTGCCATAATAGAACCAAAGCTGAAATTGAAATTCACAATAAATATTCCAAATATTGCATATGCTCTTGCTAAGTCAAATCCTATTATTCGTTTTTGCATTTTTTAGATGAATCTAGGTGGAAATGTTTTTGCTTTTTGCATTTACATTTTTTTGGGTGAGTGTATTTCTTTGTAAATGGCTCTTTCTTTTACTATCAATATCGCATAGTTTGATTTGCTTTAGCTCGTTCATCCGAGGGCCGGTGCCATAAAATAAGCTAACCACCATGCGGTGCTTTGGGTTGGTAATAACAGCTAACAACGCCGTTACCACATTCTGCGTAAAAACTTGCGGTAGCTTGTACTGCTTACCCGGATAATAGGCCGAAGGATTAAGAAAAACAGTGGGAAAAACATGCTTGTAATAAAAACTGCATGACTGTGCCACCTGATGGCATTTTTCACGCCCTACGCCATGCTCCTTAATGATAAAATTGATGTAGCTAATGATGTGCTGCTGCGTAATGGCATGGGGCGCTACATTGTGGTAATGGGCAAAGAGGAACCGCATTTACTGAGTGTAATTGCGAATGATGCGAACCGTATAATGTTTGGCCACCAACGTTTGATGCATCGCCTGCAGGGCCTCCTGTGCAGCTTCGCTAAGCCTTACCTAACTGTACTCATTTTTTTTCGTGGTAATTGAGTTTAATTGTGAAGGAGAAAATATCGTGCATTTTAAACCGTTTAGTTGTTCACCGAAGGTGATGGTTCAACAATGATTTGCATCATGTTTACAATTACCTAAAATTTTAGAGGATGTAAGAACAAGCATCCATCGTTTCGGCAATCCCCGTAATTTCGCCAACTTAAAAAAATAGCACATGCAAACGGCAGAGGATATTAAAGTATTACAGGAAAAAATTGTTCAGGCATCTTTTTTTATAGACCGTATTAACAATCAGTTGCACAAAAGCATTATTGGCCAGCAGGGCATGATAGACCGCTTGCTTACCGGCCTGCTATGCAACGGCCATATTTTGCTGGAAGGTGTACCCGGCCTGGCCAAAACGCTTACCATTAAAAGCCTGGCACAAGCCATTAATGTAACTTTTAGCCGCATACAGTTTACGCCAGATTTGCTGCCAGCCGATGTAATAGGCACCATGATTTACAACCAGCAAAAAGGCGATTTTGTAGTTCGCCGTGGCCCAATTTTTGCTAATTTTATTTTGGCCGATGAAATAAACCGTGCCCCAGCCAAAGTGCAAAGTGCCCTGCTGGAAGCCATGCAGGAAAAGCAGGTAACCATTGCCGAACATACCTACAAACTGGATGAGCCTTTCCTGGTATTGGCCACACAAAACCCGTTAGAACAGGAAGGAACGTACCCACTGCCCGAAGCACAGCAAGACAGGTTTATGATGAAAGTGGTAGTGGATTACCCTACAAAAGCCGAGGAATTGGAAATCATTCGCCAGCAAATAAACGGCGGTCCTAAGTTAGAAATACAACCCGTAGTAAGCGGCCAGGAAATTATCCATGCCCGTAACCTGTGCCGTAGTATTTATATGGATGAAAAAATAGAAAACTACATACTCGATATAGTATTTGCCACCCGCCGGCCCAAAGATTTTGGCCTTGGAAAACTAACCAACCTGATTAGTTATGGCGGTAGCCCAAGAGCCAGCATTAACCTGGCATTAGCCGCAAGGGCACAGGCTTTTTTAAACAAACGTGCCTACGTAATACCCGAAGATGTACGCAATATTTGCCCCGACGTACTGCGCCACCGCATCGGCCTTACATACGAAGCCGAAGCCGAAGAAATACAAGTAGAAAATATTGTAAGCGAAATATTGAAGACGATACAGGTGCCGTAGAGGTTTTTTTTTAGCCTACCATTTTTTGTATTTAATAAATTCATTTTTTTAACGCAGACTTTAATGAATACTTTTTTGATTTTGTTATTAATGTACTTTAAATTATAGGATAAGGAAGGATATTAAAACTCGAAAAGTTTAATTATTAATCCACCCCTCCCTATTTCCAAACAGCAAACGATTGCTATTCCCCTGCTTACCATCTTTCCTTAAAGGCAATCTTCTTTTATTTGCCTACAATACTTTTTCTTTATATTGTTGCCTGCCACACCCTATGCATATAAATGCATAGGGGTTACCTATTAAAATACACCGATGAACCCTGAAAAAAAACGACTGGCAGCACATTACGAGGAGAAAGAAAACTGGCTTTTTTGGGGTCCGTATATGAGTGAGCGCCAATGGGCAACCGTAAGAGAAGACTATAGCGAGGATGGTAATGTATGGAGCTACATTAGCCACGATCGCAGCCGTGGGTATGCATACCGCTGGGGAGAAGATGGCCTTGCCGGCTTTAGTGATGAGAAACAACGGCTTTGTTTTTCGCTGGCACTCTGGAACCAGAAAGACCCCTTTTTAAAAGAACGCTTATTTGGCCTTACCGGCCCCGAGGGCAACCATGGCGAAGATGTAAAAGAACTATACTACTACCTAGATAGTACGCCCACCCACTCGTACATGCACTACCTGTACAAGTACCCGGGCAAAGAATTTCCATACGCCACATTACACAAAGAGAACAATAAGCGAAACCGCTTGCAGCCGGAGTATGAACTATCCGATACCGGCATTTTTGAAAAAGATGATTACTACGATGTGCATGTGGAATACGCCAAGCACAAACCCAACAGCACGGGCATCCGTATTACAATAGAAAACCACGCAAAGCGTAGGGCTACACTAGAGGTAATACCTCAGCTTTTTTTTAGAAATACCTGGCAGTACAGCACTTTAGATTTTCATCCGCAACTAATTGCTGCCGACGAAGAAACAATTGCCGCTAGCCACCCGGTTTTAGGTAATCTGGTGCTGCATTGCCCCGATGCAGAAGCCCTGATGTTTTGTGATAACGAAACCAATCCGGCCATTTTTGGGCACCAGCCCGACCCCAAATTGTACTATAAGGATGGCATCAATAATTACCTGGTAAATGGCAATAGCAAGGCCATCAACCCAAAACAGAAAGGTACAAAAGCTGCGGCACTTTATATACTTACCATACCCGCTAACAGCAAACAGGTAATTTATTTGCAACTGAGCAGGCCCGAAGATGTACTGGAACAAAAAGAACTGGAAAACCTGTTTGAAAACCGCATAAAAGAGGCCGATCTTTTTTATGCAGAAATACAGAAAAAAATTACCAGTGCCGAGGATAAAATGATACAGCGGCAGGCTCTTGCCGGCATGCTGTGGACTAAACAATATTATTATTTTAGCATTCACCAATGGCTTAAAAACCCAAAGCCAGGAACTGATATAGTGGTAAAAAGAAATTTTGAACGAAATAAAGACTGGCAACACCTGCATAATGCCAGCATTGTAAGCATGCCCGATAACTGGGAATATCCTTGGTACGCTGCGTGGGATCTGGCATTTCATACGCTACCACTTGCCATGGTAGATGCGGGGTTTGCTAAACAGCAATTGCTGCTGCTTACGCAGGAATTATACATGCACCCCAACGGGCAGCTGCCTGCTTACGAGTGGAATTTTAACGATGTAAACCCACCCGTTCATGCCTGGGCTGCCATCCGGGTTTTTGAAATAGATAAGCAGTACAATCACAAACCCGACTATGCATTTCTAGAGATTATCTACCACAAATTGATGATTAATTTTACTTGGTGGGTAAATCAAAAAGACAGCAACAACAACAATATTTTTCAGGGCGGCTTTTTGGGGCTGGATAATATTGGCCTCTTCGACCGTAACTGGCAACTGCCCCATGGGGGATCTTTGGAACAAAGTGATGCCACCGGCTGGATGGCCATGTACTGCCTTAACATGATGAAAATTGCTTTGGAACTCAGCAATAACAATCCTACGTACCAGCACATTGCACTTAAATTCTTCGAGCATTTTCTGCACATAGCCAAGGCCATGACGCATATAGAAGACCAGTACAACCTGTGGAGTAAAGACGATGAATTTTTCTACGATGCCATTATGATGCCCGACCAAAAAATACGGCTTCGGGTACGTAGTTTGGTTGGGCTAATTCCATTGTTTGCGGTAGAAGTAATAGACGATGAAACACTAACCAAAAACCCCGAATTTGCCAGGCGGTTGCAATGGTATTTTGAGAGCCGGCCCGACCTTAGCAAGCTTGTGCCACGGTGGGAGCAGAGCGGTATTACCAGTAAGCACCTGCTATCGCTGGTATGGGGCGACAAGCTGCAAGCCATATTAAGAAGGCTGCTGGACGAAACCGAATTTTTAAGCGATTACGGCATCCGTGCTTTATCGAAAGTGTACGACGAAA
Source organism: Chitinophagaceae bacterium (assembly GCA_043760535.1). GTDB lineage: Bacteria > Bacteroidota > Bacteroidia > Chitinophagales > Chitinophagaceae > JAZKFT01. The sequence continues at coordinate 5,319 of JAYUOV010000294.1, read as the reverse complement.
AACCTTTTGAATTGGTTCTTGCAGGCCATAAATACAGCATCCGCTACACACCTGCCGAAAGCGACAGTGATATGTTTGGCGGCAATAGCAATTGGCGGGGCCCTGTTTGGTTTCCGGTAAATTATTTGCTAATAGAAAGCCTCCAAAAATTTGATAACTATTACGGCGATCATTTACAGGTAGAAATGCCGATTGGCAGCGGCAATATGGTAAGCCTTAAAACAGCAGCCCGTGAAATTAGCCAACGGCTCATCAGCATTTTTAAACGGGGCAAAGATGGCCGCAGGCCTGTGTTTGGCGATGATGAAAAAATGCAGAACGACCCACACTTTAAAAACTACATCCTATTTTACGAATACTTTCATGGCGATAACGGCCGTGGTGCAGGTGCCAGCCACCAAACCGGCTGGACCGGGCTTGTGGCGAAGCTGATAGAAGGGCAGTATTGATTTATGATGTAAGATTTGTGATTTGTGCTTGTTGGTTGGTTGGTGTTAAAACAACTCCGAAAAATCAATGGCTGCATCCACCGCCTCCATGGCATATTCATTTTGCACAATGCCATTAAAGCTTACAAGGGTTGTAAATAACTGCTTTCGGGTTCCGGTTTGTTGCCTAAACATTTCTTTACGTTCCTGTAATTTTTTGGCGTAGACCTTATCTATTAAAAATGCGGTGCTGTAATATTTTATTTCAAACAGGTTAATAGTATCGTCTTTTCTATCCAGCAACAAATCTATCTGAAAACCCGTTTTATCGTTGGCGCTTTTGGTACTGTGCGAGGCTACCTCCGCATATACTGCTGCTACGCCCATTTTACTTTTTATTTCAGAAATATGCTTCTTGCAAATAGCCTCAAAAGCATAGCCCTGCCATATTTTATAGGGTTGCGATGCTGCTATTTGCTGCCACATTCCTTCGGTATAAGTATTGTTAGGTTTTATAAAGCGGTGGTAAAAAACCGAGTATTCATCTATAAGCCGAAACAAGGAGCCGCGTTTTATTTTTCCAAAAATGTTGCTTTCTTCTACAAAACCTGTAAGTAATAAGTCTTCCATGGCTCTTTTGTAGGGGCCGCCATTAGTTACTTTGCTTTGTTTTAAAATAGCTTCACGGGTAATGCCTGCATTGCTTTTGGCCAGGGTAGCCACAATAGCTTCGTGGTCTTTGGCATTGTAGAACAAGGCCTTGTATAAATTATCATACTCGGTTTTTAGTGGCCCGTTAGCTGCAAAGCAGAGGCGTTCTATGGTTACAGCCGGGCTTTCTCCTTTTTTTATTAAGTCCAGATAATAGGGGATGCCGCCAAAAGCCATGTATATTTCCATCAGGTGCTGGTTCGTAAAAACCATTTTCTTTTCTGTAAAAAAGGCTTTGGTTTCATCCAGGGTAAACGGTTTAAGGGTAATCGTTTCGGTAACCCGGTTATGCAATCCACCTTTATCGTTTAAAATATTTTTAGTAATCCACGAAGTGGCAGAGCCACACACTACTAGTATAAAATGTGGTTCTTTAGAAAGATAGTCGTTCCATAAATGTGCTAGTAACTGTAAAAAACCCGACCGCAATGTTTGCACCCAAGGCAGCTCGTCTATAAAAATTACTTGCTTTTTGTCTTTTGGTAATGTATTGAGATGGGCTCTTAGCTGAATAAAAGCATCCTGCCAATTGGCTGGCTGCGTTATAAATGGGCTATTGCTGTGTTCTGAGAGTTTTTTTGTAAAATTTTTGAGTTGTGCGGCAATGCCATGGTTTTGTATGCCTGTAAGTCTAAAGCAAATGTAATCTTTAAAAACCTGCTCTATTAAGTGTGTTTTGCCTACCCTACGCCTGCCCGTAACAGCTATAAATGCTGGTTTTTTTGCCAGTATTGCATCCATCATGTTTTGGGTTTGTTCTTTGCGACCTACCATGGTTTGTTGTTTTATATTTGTACTTATCTCTTATTTTGTACCACTTAAATACAAATATAGAAATCATAGTTGTATTAATCTATACTTTTTGGCCACTTAAATACAAATAAAGAACTCTGGAATTGAGCCCCAAAAGTCATGTCTGCTTATTTTTTTCAATTTCAACTACTAAAATGTGCCAGATTCAACTTGTAAATGCAATTTTTTAAGTTGTTTAATTTCATAATAGTACAACTAAAAAACCGCCAAACCCAATTCGCCAACACCCCCGGCACATAGTTCAAAAGGGGGTATTGGCGAATTGTGTCTGGCTATTTCCCTCATATTCAATGATTAAAAAAAGTTGCATTTATTACTTGAACTCACTTGTTTTTTATTTCAATCTTTTTAAATTACCTGCCGCCCAATAAATTTCCCAATCCGCCAAGTACACTGCCTTCATCTTTTTGAGTGGTAGTTCCATACGCTAAAATACGAGAGGCCAAACGGCTTACAGGCAGCGTTTGTATCCACACCGTTCCGGGCCCACGCAGGGTGGCAAAAAACAAACCTTCGCCACCGAATATCGTATTACGAATACCACCCACAAATTGTACATCGTATTCTATATTTTTAGTGTATGCCACTACACAGCCCGTATCTATTTTAAGCAGTTCTCCCGGCTGTAATACACGCATAAACACATGGCCACCTGCATGTACAAAGGCCATCCCGTCGCCTTCTAGCTTTTGCATAATAAAGCCTTCGCCGCCAAACAGGCCAGTGCCCAGCTTTCGCTGAAACTCAATGCCTACACTTACGCCCTTGGCAGCACAGAGAAAAGCATCTTTTTGGCACACCAGTTTGCCCTGCAGCTGTACCAAATCCATTGCTATTATTTTACCCGGATAAGGCGATGCAAAAGCCACTTTCTTTTTGCCCTGCCCTATATTCGTAAAGGCAGTCATAAAAAGGCTCTCCCCGGTAAGCAATCTTTTACCTGCACTAAATAATTTGTTTAAAAGTCCGCCACCTTGCTGGCCGCTGCCATCGCCAAAAATGGTTTGCATTTGTATGCCTTCGTCCATCATCATAAACGCTCCGCTTTCGGCCACGGCCGTTTCTTCAGGATCCAGTTCTATTTCCACATACTGCATTTCTTCACCATAGATTTTGTAATCTATTTCATGTGCTTTTGCCATAATCTTTAAATTTTTTGAGTAAAGTTAGTAAACTCAATTAAACAATAGTTGTCTAAAGCCTAAAAGATGATACGGGTGTAAAGATGATAGCCACAAACTTATCTATTGCTATCATAAATTGCCAGTAAAATAGGCTTAGCCGAAGCATCAATAAATCTACTGATGGTTTGTAAAAAAGTGAATGAAATAGTGGGGCATCCCCAGCTTTGGCAGATGGCTTCTGTGGTTGCTTTGTTTGGTACGCAGCTATGGCTGTGTAATACTACGGCCCTAATAAAAGCGTTGGTATTAGTGCGGTCTAAGCCGTGCAGCCTGTAAGCCAGCCCAAAAACACCTTGGTAACTAACACCAATTTTATACCTACCCAGCGAGGAGCAAAGGCTGCCGTTTACATTAGAATAGGTTCGCTCCCCAGGCTGTAAAGTTGATGCACAGCTGCCATGCGTTACCAGCCCGGCGTGCATAATTTTATCATCGCTGTGCATGCCTAAATCTACTAGCATGGCATAGTTGGTTGCATGGCCATTGGCTGCTGCATATTTTTTTAGTTTTTGTAAATGAGTATTAAAAACAGAACTGTCTAGCTGTAGTATTCCATCGCTTCCATTTTTTTCGACAAAAGCAATAAAGGGTGCCAGATTTTTAGTAGCCGCCGGAATTCCCGAACTGGTTTGGCAAGTTGTTATAAACAGTGCAGTTGCAATAGCAGTATTTATTTTAAAAGAAAAGGTCATGTAAAAATGGGTAACTAATTAACCTGAGTTCGGTGTAAGGCCTACTTAAAATACCGCCCCGATTTGGTTTTGGAACAATTGCTGAATCCTTTATACCAAAATGTTGTAACTACAATGCTAAGGCAAAGCTCAATTGGGGCGTCATTCTACCCTAATATCGATTTTGCTTATCCCGAACTCGGGTTAATTAGTAACGATTCATATTAACTAAATCTTTCATAAAAGGTTCGCCAATTATTTTTTTACAAAAAAATCTCCCATTGCAAATGCAAGAGGAGACTAGGTAAAAGCAGCAAGTAATTTTCTAATTATTTAACATCAGCGGCATTACCAGCATTAGCACATCTTCGCCTTCGGCTTGTTCGCTTGGTTTAATAAGGCCCGCTTTGGTGGAGGTGCTCAGTTCCAATACTACTTCATTCGTTTCTGCGGCATTTAGCATTTCTATTAAAAAACGGGCGTTAAATGCTATAGACATGTCTTCGCCGGTGTATTGGCAGTTCATTCTTTCGTTGCCTTCAAAGCTAAAATCAATATCCTGTGCGGCAAGTTGTAGCAGGCTTCCGCTAATGGTAAGTGCCACCTGGTTGGTACTCTTATTGCTAAAAATACTTACCCGGCGCAAAGCACTCTGAAAGTCGGCTTTGTTTACCGTAAGGCGATAAGGGTTATCTGCAGGTATTACCACTTTATAGTCGGGAAAACGGGCATCTATTAGGCGGCAGCTCATTTGTGTAGTGCCATGTACCACAAATAAATGGTTGCTGTTGTAACTCACTGTTAGTTCGTCATCGTTATTGGGCAGGGCATTTTTAAGTAAGGTCAAAGGCTTTTTAGGAACAATAAACGTATCCTGCTTCGGGCAGCTTACATCGGTGCGTTTGTAACGTACTAGGCGGTGTGCATCGGTGGCCACACACTGCAAGCCATCGGCAAGCATTTCAAAAAATACACCAGTCATAGCAGGCCGAAGATCATCGCTACTAACGGCAAACAATGTTTTATTAATAGCATTTAACAATGCTGTGCTACTCATGGTAAACGATGTGGTTTCGTCAGCCACCGGTGCTTTGGGGAAATTATCGGGGTTTTCGCCCATTACCTTATACTTACCATTGTCGCTAGTAATTTCTATTGCGTAATTTTTATCAATACTAAAGGTAAGCGGCTGGTCGGGCAGGTTTTTTAAACTGTCCATAAGTATTCTGGCAGGAATACACACTTTGCCATTGTCTTTGGCCTCAATGTCCAGTTGGATCTGCATCACAGTTTCTAGGTCGGTGGCAGTTACACTCAATGTATTTTTATCTACTTCAAAAAGGTAATCTTCCAATATGGGCAGTACCGTATTGGCATTAATAACCCCGATTATTTGTTGTAATTGTTTAAGTAGGGCAGATGAGGATACGATAAACTTCATGGCAGGTTGTTGATTTTTGTATTTCAGCAAACGTACACTTTTTTGCTATTGGTAAAAGGGCTGATTTAGAG
>JAYUOV010000293.1:0-2989 GCA_043760535.1 Chitinophagaceae bacterium | reverse complement strand
ACGAAGGCGATGTTTGGTTCGAAAATGAACGGGTAAAAAGAATCCCCGACGAAAAGCTGATACCCGGCCACAGAGGTATTGCCTACCTCAGTCAGCAGTTTGAACTGCCCAATAATTTATCGGTAGAGCAGGTTTTAATTTACAACAACACCTTGAGCGACGAAGAAGCGGCAACCGATGCTGCATCCAAAGCGTTGTACGATATGTGCCATATTGCCCACCTGCTGCAACGCAGAACGGATCAGCTTTCGGGTGGCGAAAAACAACGGGTGGCATTGGCAAGATTGCTGGTTTCAAATCCCCGTTTATTGTTACTGGATGAACCTTTTAGCAACCTGGACATGATCCATAAAAACCTGCTAAAATCGGTTATCAAAAACATTGGTGAACAATTGCAAATCACCTGCATTCTTGTGTCTCATGATCCGTTGGATACCCTTAGCTGGGCCGATGAAATACTAGTAATGAAGGATGGCAGCATCATACAGCAGGGAACGCCGGAGCAGATTTACCATCAGCCGGCAGATGAATATGTGGCTGGACTCTTTGGCTTTTACAATGAAGTTAATTTGTCTTTGGCAGAAATATTATCGCACCTGCCGGGCATTGTGGTAAATGGCCGAAATATGCTGATACGGCCGGAAAGCTTTAAAATTTCTAGCGAAGCTGTTAGCAATTTATTGGGCATTGTACACCAAATAGTATTTTTTGGCAGCTATTACGAAATAGAAATACTGCTGGAAGAAAACAGCATTTGGGTTAAAACACCAATATGCAATATGGCTAAGGGTGATGTATTGTATATTGCTTTGGCACCAAAGGCAGTTATTTATGTGTAGGTGCTGTTAGAATTGTAGAAAATTTTCAATTTCGAATCAATTCCAACACTTAGTAAAGTCGCCAGAATGGCTGACTTATACCTGAATTAAAATGATTTTAAATTCTTTGAAACGAAATGAAAAATACTGGTTATAGCCCTAAAAGGGCGGAACATAATAGCCCGGGGCAACGCCCTGGGTTCTAAATATTTAAAGGCCGGTAAGCCCTCAAAGGGCGAAACAACTATCCCATTCAATATTGTGTACAGATTTTTTGTTCCGCCCTTTCAGGGCTAAATTGTTTAAATATAAAATTACCCAGGGCGTTGCCCCGGGCTATTTCAAATACTATTATTTCAAAATTCTCAATTTTAAACTACTGATAGTCAACACTAAAATATACTTGTCATTAGTCCCGCAAATTGCGGGATAAAAGCCCTACTAACCGATCTGCAATGCAGATATACAAGAAGCCCTTCGACGAGTTAAAGGTGACAAGATTGGTATTGTCATCTTTAAAAAATTCTACTTTTCTAAATACCTGCATCTAAATACGATTATCTGTAAATTGTCCACCTCAAAATAAATTCATGAAGTCTTTTAACTGGAAATCGTTAATACCCCACCTGATAGCTGTGGGCGTTTTTTTATTGGTAGCCCTTATTTTTTGTAGCCCTGCATTAGACAGCAGCGTGGTAATACAGCAGGGTGATATGGCAGGAACCCAGGGCATGACCCAACAAAGCTTCGAATACCAAAAACTGCATGGCCACCTGCCACTATGGGTGCCTAATATGTTTGGCGGTATGCCGGCCTTCCAAACCATTTTCGAAGGTCCTTTTAATCCACTTACTTTTTTAGATAAAGCTTTTCAACTTTGGCTACCAAAACCCATCAATTATTTCTTTTTGCTAAGCCTCGGCTTTTATTTCTTAACCGTTTTTCTAAATATCCGTACCTGGGTGGGCATTATTGGCAGCCTTGCGTATGCCTATTGTTTATACGATCCCATCATTGCAGTTGTAGGTCATCAAACCAAAATACTGGCTATGGCTTATGCCCCGGCTTTGCTGGGTTCTGTATATTTAATTTTTGAAAAAAAATACCTCAAAGGCTTTATACTGAGTGCCTTGTTTGCTTCGCTGGAATTACAGCAGAACCATACACAGATTACCTTTTACCTGTTTATTATCATCGGTTTTATGAGCATTGCCTACCTGATACGCTGGGTAATGGCAAAGGATTTTAAACATATTGGCGTGGCATTTGGCGCAGCCATTGTAGCCGCTGCACTTGGCGTAATGTCTAATGCCGTTACGCTGCTACCGGTGTACGATTATGCCAACGAAAGCAAACGTGGCGGCCAATTGGTGATGGATGGACGGATTGATACCAAAACAAATATTGTAAAAGAAAATAAGACCAAAGGCATGAGTAAAGAATATGCCTTTCAATGGAGTTATGGCAAGGGCGAAACCATGAGCCTGATGTTTCCCGGGGTAATGGGTTATGGCTACCATGGCAGCGAAAGAGATGAAGAAGTCAGGGTTTTTCCCAACCTTACAGAAACGAGTAATGTAGCCGAATACCTGAACGAAAAATTAGGTAACGAGCAGGGCAGCAGCATTGCACCGCAGCTTAGCGGTAATATTTATTGGGGTGATCAGCCATTTACAGCCGGGCCAGTGTACCTCGGTGCCGTGGTTTGTTTCCTCTTTTTGTTTGGCATGTTTTATTTAGACAACAAACATAAATGGTGGATACTGGCTGTAACCATTATAGGTATTATGATGGCCTGGGGCAAAAACTTTCCGGCATTAAATAATTTCCTTTTCGATTATATGCCGCTCTATAATAAATTCCGTGTGCCTACACTTACGCTGTTTATTCCGCAACTGATGTTCCCTTTATTGGGCGTAATGGCTTTGGATAAACTGGTAACCAACCAAAATGATGAAACCTGGAAAAAATTTATGCAGGCTGTTTATGCTACCGGGATTGTATTTGCAATAGCTGCTGCCATGTATTTTACAGCAGATTACAGTAAGGAAAATAAAGCCCGTACCGCAGCTTTTAATGTAGCTTTTGAAAATCCTGCAGACGATGCAAATAGTCAGACCAAAATGGATTCCCTTAACCAAAAATATGAGCCACAGGCCGATAACCAGTTA
>JAYUOV010000292.1:0-25729 GCA_043760535.1 Chitinophagaceae bacterium | reverse complement strand
GATGGAATAAACCAGATGCCGGCAATAATAACTGCACTTATTAGCATCAGTTCCAGATTTTTAAAACTAAACGGCTGTAACCGGAATTTATAGTGCAGATACCACCACCTCAGGCCGTTTTTTATCATATTAGCCAATAAATTAGCCAATGCAGCACCATTGATGCCCCAGGTTTTTATCAATAAAAAATTGAGCGGAATGGCTACCAAGGTATAAATAATGGTACTGTAAAAATCAAACTTCCAAAGGTTAGAGGTTTGTATAATCTGGGCATTGAGGCCAGTGGCCAGGTCTATTAATTTTGATAGTACAATAATAATGGCCGGGGTAATGATTACTTCGTAACCGGGAGGCAAAAAGAAGATGATACTTTTAAGATTAATAATGAGCAAACCGCCAAAGAGGATGCCAGCAATCATCAGGTTCATAGCCGATTTTTTGTAAATACTTTGTATGCCGTTCAGGTTTTTGGTACGCCAGTATTCGGCCAGTACTGGTACGGCCGACCCCATTATGGCACGGTTTGGTACTTCCAGTACACTGCCAAAAAACTGGGCAATGGCAAATTGTGCTGCGTACCCGAAACCTTTGAAACTGCCAAGAAATAGCGTATCGCAGACCTGTGATGTAATATTGAACACTGTAGTAAGAAACAGAAAAGAAGAGAAACCTGCAATCCTTCCCTTAAGCCGAATGGTAACCGAACTTATTTTAAAATGAATGCCCATTCCCCGGCATTTTATAATAATGTAGTATCCAATTAGTACTGGTATAAGGTAAATAAAAGCAAAAAATGAAACGAACATTTTTGCATCAATTAGCTTTAACAGTAGCAGCAATACAAGTATAGTAGAGATAAACCTAACCAATGTTTCTTTTAGTAAACTGGCCCAAACTGCTTTGCCAGCATGCCAGAGAAATGGCTCTAAAAAAAGATAAAGCAGAAAAAAGAAAGTAAAAGGTGCAATGGTCCAATAGTAATCTACAAAAAATGGGTTTTTCCCACCAAATACAATGACGATATATGGTTTTAGAAAAAAAATAAGCAACAGGGTAAGTATTGCACCAACCCCGGCCATACAAATAGCAATAAATGGAAGGTCGTTTTTCTCCCTTGGCAGGTAATGTTTGTAAAAAGGAAGAAACTTGGCCACCATTGCCTGGCTGCCGAGTGTAGCAAAGTAAGCAGCAATAAAACCAGCATCATTTATTACCCGGGTAAGGCCGTAATAATCTTTGCCTACAAGGCTTTGCAGCATTAGCAAATTAAAAGCCCCAAAGGCAAAACCAAGATAAATAATAATCGTAGAAAGGATGCTTTGTCGCTGTATGGAACTGGCCATTAAAGGAGAACGTTTTGTTGTTGATGGTTTGTTTAAGAATCGGCTAAAGCAGTAACACCTGTTTACTTACATTTGCCATGGCCACAAAATTTGGCTAAAGGTAAAAGGTTTAAGGTACAAGGTTCATGTATCAGGATTCAAGGTGCAAGGTTTATGAATATAGATTGGGAACGGATAATTTTTCTAATACCGGTATCTTGAATCTTGCTTCCTATCTGTTAAACCTTTTTTAGGTAAAAAAGAAAGAAGCTTATGAAAGTAGTATTGTTTGCCGGAGGCTTAGGCACAAGGCTTAGCGAAGAAACCGACATCCGCCCCAAGCCCATGGTAGAGGTAGGAGGAAAGCCCATCCTATGGCACATTATGAAAATTTACAGCCACTATGGCTTTAACGATTTTATCGTTTGCCTGGGTTATAAAGGGTATTTCATAAAGGAATATTTTATGAATTATTTTCTGCACAACAGCGATATTACCATCGACCTTAGTACCAATAAAATGGAAGTGCATGGCACCAACAGCGAACCCATAAAAGTTACATTGGTAGAAACGGGCCTCAGCACCAAAACCGCCGGAAGGCTAAAGCAAGTGCAGAAATATATTGGTAATGAAGATTTTATGCTCACTTACGGCGATGGTGTTTGCGATGTAAATTTGGCTGAACTGCTGGCCTTTCATAAGCAGCACAATAAAATTGCTACAGTTACCTCAGTAGCCATGGATTCCCGTTTTGGCGGAATGGATCTTGACGAATCGGGTAATGTAGTTTCTTTTAAAGAAAAAGCTAAGGATGAAAGCAAATGGATTAACGGTGGTTTTTTTATACTAAAACCCGAAGTGTTCGATTACCTCGAAGGCGATATGACAGACATGATGTGGGAAGAAGAACCACTCGAAAAATTGACCAATGCCGGGCAATTGATTGCCTACCGCCACAAAGGTTTCTGGAAATGTATGGATGCCCTTCGAGACAAAATAGAACTGGAAGAACTATGGGCCAATAACAAAGCAAAATGGAAAGTATGGTAGGCAATCATCGTTTATTGCAGCCTGTGTATGCAGGCAAAAAGGTTTTTTTAAGCGGGCATACCGGCTTTAAGGGTAGTTGGATGCTGGCATGGCTGCAAAGCCTTGGGGCTACTGTAAAAGGCTATGCCTTGCCGCCAGTAGATGCCGGTGGCATCTATAACACTTTGCCTGAAAATTTTAAAATCCAATCCGTTTTTGCCGATATTAGGGATAAAAAAAAATTAACTGATGAGCTGGTATCTTTCCAGCCCGATTTTATTTTTCACCTTGCTGCACAGCCGCTTGTTAGGTATGCCTACGAACACCCAGCCGAAACTTTTGAGGTAAATGTAGCCGGTACTGCCAACCTGCTAGAAGCCGCTACAGCACTGCAACACAAGTGTACCATTGTAGTTATCACTACAGACAAAGTATATAATAATAACGAAGTACTGCGGCCTTATACCGAAGACGACCGCCTTGGCGGATACGACCCTTATAGTGCCAGTAAAGCCTGTGCCGAGCTGGTAGTGGATTCTTTCCGCAATTCGTTTTTTAACCCCAATACCTATACCACTCACCAAAAAGCAATAGCCAGTGCCCGTGCCGGAAACGTAATTGGCGGCGGCGATTGGAGCAAAGACAGGATTGTTCCAGATATTATCCGTTCGCTGGCAGCCGTAGCCACTGTTCCCTTAAGAAATCCGAATGCTGTTCGGCCATGGCAGCATGTGCTGGAACCCATCGAAGGTTACCTGCTGCTCGGATCATTGCTACACCAGCAGCCGCTAACTTTTGCCAAAGCCTATAATTTTGGCCCCATGCCAGAGCAGTATTTAACAGTAAAAGAATTGGTGGAGCTGGGTATTAATTATTGGGGCCAAGGTGCATGGCAGGATGTAAGCGACCCCAGCCAGCCACACGAAGCCGGCCTCCTCACACTCGATATTGCCCTGGCCATAAAGGAACTAAACTGGAAACCAAAACTGAATAATAAACAGGCCATCGAATGGACACTGGAATGGTTTAAACAATTTATTGAAACAAAGCAAAGCATAGCATTGCAGCAGATAGAAAAGTATGAGGCGTTGTGTAATAAGGAGTAGATTTTGTTAACCAGCTTTTGTTCCCTGATTGGGCAGCATTGGCGACGCTCCGTTCAACTGATTGCTACTATGAAACCATTCTAAAATCAAACCTGTATATTAACTTTTGTTTATTAGAAGTAGCCGCCATAAATGAACTTCTCTACAAATCCCAAATCATAAATAGTATATCATAAATAGTATATCATAAATAATATATCATAAATAATACATCTAAAATATTCGGCCCTTTCACTTTTATAGAAACGCCACTTGCTGGCAGTTATACCATAGTGCTCAAACCCTTCGAAGACGAACGGGGCTGGTTCTTTCGTAACTACAGTGAAGATGCCTTTGCTGCCATGGGTTTAAATACGGGTTGGCCGCAAATGAACCATTCGTTTACCAAAACCAAAGGCAGCATTCGTGGTATGCATTTTCAACACCCGCCCCATAGCGAAGTAAAACTAGTACGCTGTATTGCAGGTGCAGTGCTGGATGTGATTGTGGATTTGCGGCAAGGCTCACCCACTTTTCTGCAGTGGTTTGGTACAGAACTTAATGCTGCAAACCGGCAGATGCTTTACATACCTCAAGGGTTTGCACACGGCTTTCAAACGCTGACTAATGATTGCGAATTGCTGTACCAGCACTCCACCATTTACCAGCCCGGAGCCGAAGGCGGACTTAGATATAATGACGAAAGCCTCAATATTCAGTGGCCTCTGGAAGGAACGGTGATTTCTGAAAGAGATAGGAACCATAAGTTTATGGATAATCTTTTTTCCGGTATCCATTTTTAAGAATTGAAAAAAATTGGGAATGAACAAAATCAAACTATTTGAAGAAAAAAAGGTAAGAACCCACTGGGACGAAAATCACCAAAAGTGGTTTTTTTCTGTAATCGATGTAATTCAGATATTGACAGGTAGTAGCATTCCGAAAAGATATTGGAGTGATTTAAAAAATAAACTTTCTAAAGAAGGTAGTGAAGCGTACGAAAAAACCGTACGGTTGAAAATGGGTGCTGAGGATGGTAAAAACAGGCAGACTGATACGGCTGACACTGAGACCTTACTGCGTATAATCCAATCGATTCCAACTCCTAAGGCAGAGCCATTTAAGCAATGGCTGGCTAAAGTTGGCTACGAAAGGATGCAGGAAATATCCAATCCTGAGCAGGGCTTAGACCGGGCAAGGGAAAATTGGCAAAAGGCCGGCAGAAGCGAAAAGTGGATTCAACAACGAATGACCGGCCAGGAAACCAGCAATAAGTTAACGGATTACTGGAAGGATAGTGGGGTTGAAAAAAGTGATGAATTTGCTGTGCTTACAAATATTATTCATCAGGAATGGACTGGCTTAACAGTAAAAGACCACAAAAATTTAAAAGGTTTAAAATCTCAGAACCTTAAAGACCACATTACAGAGGCAGAATTAATTTTTACTGCATTGGCTGAGTTATCTACCCGACAAATTGCCGAAACTGAAGAGGCCAAAGGGTTAAAGGAGAATGCCTCGGCAGGTAAAAAGGGCGGTGCAGTAGCAAAGAATGCAAGAAAAGAATTACAGTCTAAAACCGGCAAAAATGTAGTAACAGGCAAAATTTTTTACCTCCTCCAAAATCAAATAGGAAATTAAAATAGGGTATATAAAACACCTACACTCAATGCCCACCACTCACTTTTCACGATTTTAGTAAATCACAAATCAGACATCATATATGAACTGCAGATTTTGTAAAACGCCCCTCGAACATGTTTTTATCGACTTGTTAAATTCTCCGGCTTCCAACTCGTTTCTTACCACAGAACAGATGAACGAACCGGAAACATTTTTTCCACTAAAAGTATATACCTGCCATAACTGTTTTTTAGTACAGGTAGATGAATATAAAAAGAGTGATGCCATATTCGATGCCAACTATTTGTACTTCTCATCGTACAGCACTAGCTGGCTAAAACATGCCAGCGACTATGCCGATAAAATGGTGGAAAGATTTGGCTACAACGAAAATAGCCAGGTGATAGAATTGGCCAGTAACGATGGGTATTTACTCCAATATTTTTTAGCCAAAGGCATTAAAGTAATGGGCATTGAGCCTACGGCAAATACCGCAGAAGTGGCCATAGGTAAAGGTATTAAGACGGTGATAGAATTTTTTAGTGCCCAGCTGGCCGATAATTTTGCCAATAACTGGGATTTGAAAGCCGACCTTTTGCTTGGTAATAATGTGTTAGCACATGTGCCGGATATTGTGGATTTTGTAGCCGGTATGCAAATTATTTTGTCGGATAATGGTGTTATAACCATGGAGTTCCCCCACCTGATGCAGCTAGTAGATAATAACCAGTTCGACACCATTTACCACGAACATTTTTCCTACCTCAGTTTCCATACCGTACAGCAAATATTTGCCGCTGCCGGTTTGGAAATGTTTGATGTAGAAGAACTGCCAACCCACGGAGGTTCGTTGCGTATTTATGCCAAACATGCTAAAAATACTACCCATGCAGTAACACCTAATGTGCAGGCCGTACTCGATAAAGAATTTGCCAAAGGTATTAATACCCTTGAGTATTATAACAATTTTCAGCAAAGGGCTATGAAGGTGAAAACCGACCTGTGGGAGTTTTTACTGGCACAGAAAAAAGCGGGTAAAAAAGTGGCAGCTTACGGCGCCGCTGCCAAGGGTAATACCCTGCTTAACTACTGCGGTGTAAAAAGCGATCTAATAGATTTCGTGGTAGATGCTAACCCCCACAAGCAGAATAAATTTTTACCCGCCAGCCACATACCCGTTACCAACGAAGACCATCTGAAAGCCCAAAAGCCAGATTACGTTATCATTTTACCATGGAACTTAAAAGATGAAATAACGGAACAACTTGCTTACATAAGCGATTGGGGTGGGAGGTTTATAGTGCCTATACCGGAGGTGAAAGTGTTGGGTTAAAAGTTGTAAATTTATCCTGTTCAAAAAAAGTAATTATGGAACTGGTAGCAAAAACTAAGAGTTCAGGCCGTGTTTTTCGTCCGTCGGGCAAGCCTAAAACTGTAGCAGAGTTTGAGGTTTGGGAATTTAAACGTAAGTCGGATTACAACTATGAATTTTATTATGGGGAGATTATTAAAAAGCCCGGCATGAAACAATTAGAATTCTTTATTGTGAAGTTTTTAAACCGTAATTTTTCCAAAACAGCTGCTTATGCCGCTGGTGCGGAATTAATTCCGGAAGCAGACGTTTATATTGATGGATTTAGAAAACGAATACCGGATGTGTCATTTTATACGGAAGCACAAATAAAAGCTGCTGCAAAAGGTGAAAAAGTTGTTCCTGCCTTTGCCATAGAAATATTGTCTGATTCTGAAACACTCATTCATATTGAAACCAAGATCCAGGATTATTTTGATGCAGGGGTACAATTGGTATGGTACATTTTGCCTAAATCTAAAAAAATCTATGCTTATTCTTCACCATCAGAACTTAATGTTTTTATTGCTGGACAATCTATAAAAGCCTCACCAGTCCTGCCCGATTTTGAAATTAATATTGAGCAACTCTTCACCATTGCATAGGGCTAATTTCTACTTCCCCGTTAATCCTTTAAATCCCTATTCATCCTGATTCATACAAAAAAAATACTCGTTACAGGTGCTACCGGTTTTATTGGCCAATATGTGGTAAATGAACTGCTTGCCAAAACCAATTGCCAAATAATCATTGCAGCACGTTCAGAAAGCAGCTTGCACAGAGGCATTCCTTTTGTGGACAGGGGGCTTTTTACAAGCGGCCGGTTAGCTTGCCGTCAATTCGATTTTGAATCTATCGACAACCAAATCAACTATTTCGAATACTTCGAAAAACCCGACATCTGTATTCACCTAGCCTGGCAGGGCCTACCCAATTATAAAGAATCATTCCATATAGATAAGAATTTACCACAACAATATACTTTTATTAAAAATTTGGTAACTAATGGTTTACAGCGATTAACCGTAACCGGCACCTGCTTTGAATATGGTATGCAGCAAGGCTGCCTAGGCGAAAATATGGAGGCGAAACCTGATAATGCTTACGCTTGGGCAAAGTACAAACTGTATCTGTTACTAGTGAAACTGCAACAAGAAATACCTTTTCAACTTAACTGGCTGCGGCTCTTTTATATGTATGGCAAAGGCCAAAACCCGAAAGCCTTATTTTCGCAACTTGAGGCAGCTTTGCAGCGTGGCGATGAAGTTTTTAATATGAGTGGGGGAGAGCAGGAAAGAGATTTTTTACCCATAGAAAAAGTGACCGAAAATATAGTAACAATAGCCATAATGGAGCAGGAAGCTGGCCTTGTAAACTGCTGTAGTGGCAAACCGGTTAAGGTAAAAGATTGGGTGAACGATTACCTGGCTCAGCAGAATGCAAGGATAAAACTAAACCTAGGTTATTACCCGTATGCCGATTATGAGCCAATGGCTTTTTGGGGCAATGCGGAAAAGCTACAAACGATATTGAACAAACTACACCAGAAATAAAATTACATGGTAGCAGCAAGAAGTATAATTTACAATATGTTCGCCACCATCACTCAAAAATTACTTTGAAAAAAAATGCATATTCGTAAAAGAACCACCTGCCGTGTATGCGGTTCATCTGCTCTTACCAAAGTAATAGATCTTGGGCCACAATACCTGCAGGGCTCGTTTGTAAAACCGGGTAAGGAGATGCCATCGCAGCGTAAAATTAACTGTTCGCTTGTACGCTGTAACCCTCAGATAGACGAAAATGCATGTGGCTTGTTGCAAATGGAACATAGTGTGCCACCTGAAATTCTATATGCAGCCTATTGGTATCGAAGCGGCACTAATGTCACTATGAGAAACCACTTAAAAGGAATCGTGGATTCAACTATGTCTTTGTTAAAAAAAACCGATTGTACTGTGTTGGATATTGGCTGTAATGATGGCACTTTATTTAGTTATTACCCCGAACATTTTAAAAAATTTGGCTGCGACCCAAGCGATGTAGCACAGGAAGTAAAAGGAGCTACCGTGGTACAAGACATTTTTCCATCAGCCGAATTAAGTAAGGCAATTGGTAATGCCCAAATGGATGTGATAACTTCTATTGCCATGTTTTACGATTTGGAGAGTCCGGTAGATTTTGTAAAAGACATTAAGCGTTTTTTGTCACCCGATGGTATCTGGGTTTTTGAAATGAGCTATATGCCCCGTATGCTTGAACTTGATAGCTACGACACTATTTGCCACGAACACCTGGAATTTTATAGCCTGGCCGTATTAGAAAAAATTGTAGGTATGGGCGGCATGAAGATTTTTAAAATTTCTTTTAACGATATTAATGGCGGCAGCATCCGCTGCTATGCAACGCATAAGGAAAGCGGCTTGTATTATAGTAACGAAGACCATAAGCTGATGAACGATATCAGGCAAAAAGAATTTGATCTGGAACTCGATACAGACAAGCCTTATGTAGCTTTTCAATATCGGATAGAAAAGGTAAAAAACGAGCTGCACGACTTGCTGGTGAAGCTGAAAAAGGATGGCAAAAAAGTACATGTGTATGGAGCATCCACTAAAGGCAATACTATTTTGCAATGGTGCAATATTAATAATATGCTTGTGGATTATGCCGCAGAACGCAATCCTGACAAGTATGGGGCCAGTACTTTAGGAACTAATATCTCTATCATCAGCGAAGCCGACAGTCGTGCCATGAACCCCGATTATTATCTCGTTTTGCCATGGCATTTTAAGGAGGAATTTTTAGAAAGGGAAAAAGAAGCATTGGAAAAGGGAACTGGTTTTATTTTTCCAATACCAGTGATTGATATATATATAAAGTAAAAGTATTTTCACAGATATTTTTTTGTTTAAAAACGATTTAAAAAAATATTACTTAAAATAAACCATACATGAGCAAAAATCCAATTCTTGAATTTATAACTGAGAGAACAGAAAGAATAGAAAACTTTGGCAATAATGAACCATTACAGGCAGCAGCCAAAGTGTTTAATGAGGAGTCTAATAAGGCTCAATATTCCTACAATTTTACTTGGATGGGACGGCCTATTATTCAATATCCGCAGGATATGATTGCCATGCAGGAACTGATTTGGGAAATAAAACCTGATTTAATAATAGAAACAGGAATAGCACATGGAGGTTCACTTATTTATTATGCATCTTTAATGGAGTTAATTGGTAATGGCGAAGTGCTGGGAATTGATATTGATATAAGAGAACACAACCGCATAGAAATAGAAAAACACCCTATGTGCAAGCGTATTAGAATGGTACAAGGCTCTTCTATAAATCCGGTAATAGTAGAGGTAGTTAAGGAATATGCAGTGGATAAAAAAGTAATTATGGTGGTGCTCGACTCTAATCATACTCATGCTCATGTATTGGCCGAATTAGAAATGTATGCACCTTTTGTGTCTTTGAATTCTTACATCATCGTTTACGACACTATAGTAGAAAAGCTTCCTGAAAATTATATGCCAGGCTTAATAAGGCCTTGGGGAATTGGAGACAATCCAATGACTGCTGTAAATGCTTTTATAGAAACCAATCCGCAGTTTGAAATTGATACAGCAATCAATAATAAATTGCTGATTAGTGTGGCACCCAATGGATATTTGAAAAGAGTAAAATAAATTTATGGAAACACAAACACCATTTGTTAGTTTTTGCTTCACTACTTACAAAAGGCATAACCATTTACTCACAACTTTAGAAAGTATTTTCAATCAAACTTTTCAAAATTATGAAGTAATAGTAAGCGACAATGACCCCGAACAAAGTGGAAAAAAAGTAGTGAAGGGGTTTTGCGATGTAAGATTTAAATATTACCCCAACGAAACAAACTTGGGGATGAAGAAAAGTTTCAATAAAAGTTTAGAGCGGTCAACAGGGGAATATATAGTGATGATAGCTGACGATGATCCGGTATATCCAGATATGCTTTCTACTTTGGTTAGCTTAAAAAATCAATATCCTGGTTATGGTATGTATTTAGGTGGTTGCGATTGGTTTTGTACCCACTTTGAGGTTGCTAAACTGTATGGCCTTAAAGTGGGCACCAATACATGCCTGTCTAATAACCATAATTTAAATTATACACAGGCTTTTCGTTCTTCAGAATTTGTTAAAAGTTTATTTGCTTTTAACATATTTCCACATTATTTATGGTCCACAGGAATGGTTAAAAGAGAAGTTTTATTAGAAAGAGGAGGTATTCCTGATTACGGTACCCCTTTCTTGGGAGATTATGCCTACATGTCTGTTATGGCCTCTCATTCTGGGTGTGTAATTATTAATAAATCTTTAGGTTGCCAGACTTTGCATGATGAAAATTTTGGCAGAAACCAAAATGAACAATTGATTACTGCTGCTAAAAATTTTCCTGCTTACCTTAATTCTAAAATGTCTTACTTAAAGGATTGGGATACAATCAGGCAGCAGGTGGAAAATTTTGTGGGTGTTTGGCTTGTTTCTCATCTTGCTTTTTTACATAAATATGCCGAGGATAAAGGTGGAAGCCTTGCAAAGGCCGAAAAAGAGATTTTTGCTCTTGACTATATGCGTAAATTTAGGTTGAAATATTTTTTAAAGAGAAGGTTTCCCTTATTACATGATAAACTGGTTGCTTTAAAACTCAAACTTAAATAGGGTTTCTTATTCACTGAATTTTATGGGCAAATACAGCATCATACTCCCTGTGCGCAATGGAGGCCATTATGTAAAACAATGTGTACAAAGTATTCTGACACAAACCTACACCGATTTTAATTTTATAATACTTGACAATTGTAGTACAGACGGAACGTTAGAATGGCTGCAATCGCTAAATGATCAACGCATATTAGTTTTCCCATCTCAGATGTCGCTTACCATACAACAGAGTTGGGGCAGGGTAGTGGGTATAAAAAAAAATGAGTTCATTACTCTAATTGGTCATGATGATATTTTGTCGCCGGATTTTTTGCAAACAATTGATGGTTTGATAGCCGAACATCCCAACGCAGGTTTATATACCACCCATTACAATTTTATTGATGCAAAAGACGGGCTTATTCGAAAAGCTAAGAAAATGGAAACCATGTATTGCGGTAGTAGTTTTCTTACTTCTTTTTTGTGCGGTCATTTAGAATCAATGGGTACTGGTTACGTAATGCGTTCGCATGATTATGACCGACTTGGTGGCATCCCTGTAAAATATCCCAATCTTTTATTTGCCGATTTTGAGCTTTGGATAAAGTTAATTGGTGATAGCTTTTTGGCAGTAAGCCCCAAAAACTGCTTTGCATTCAGGCTGCACCAAAGCACAACCAACACATCTCAAGATCAGGTATTACACAATGCCTTTCAGATTTTTGTAAACTTTTTAGTTAGTCTTAAAAAAACGAATACAGATAATGGTAAGGCTATAGATGCCAACGCTGCTGCATTTTTACTTAATGCCTGTAAAAGTTATGCTCATAGGCTGCTGCGTACGCCACTTAAAAAGCGTAACGGAGTAAATGTGTCAATGCTGATTGCCCAATCAAAGCATTGTGCGAAGCAATTGGGCATTGCTGCTGTCTATTGCCCCGAAAAAAACAAATCCTTGTTATTTGCAAAATGTATAGACAATAGTAGCTTACTAAGAGCTTGTTTTTTATTATTTAAAAAAATATATCCAAAACCAGTCTTTTAAGTATTGGCTTTAAAGGGTCAATTTTAATTATAGAAAAATACATGAACGCTATCATATTTGGTGCCAATGGCCAGGATGGATTTTATCTTACAGAACTGCTGCAACAGCAAGGTTGTAGTGTTATTGGTGTCTCCAGAAACGGGGGTTTTTTAAAAACCGACATTACAGATTTTAAAGGTGTACAGCAGCTTATAGCATTACACAAACCAACTTATATTTTTCATCTTGCTGCCAATTCTACCACCCGCCACGATGCCCTGTTTGAAAATCATGCAACCATTGCCACAGGTACGATTAATATTTTGGAGGCAGTAAAGAATGTTTCTCCTAAAACTAAAGTATTTATTTCGGGAAGTGGTTTGCAATTTAAAAATAAAGGCTGTCCCATTAAAGAATCAGATGCATTCGAAGCAAGAGATGCTTATGCAGTAAACCGTATCCAATCTGTTTATGCAGCCCGGTATTATCGTAGCCTTGGTATTAAAACCTATGTAGGGTATTTTTTTAACCACGATAGCCCACGCCGAACAGAACGCCACATGGCCAAAAAAATTACTGAAGCAGTTAAGCGGATATCCCAAGGCAGCAATGAAAAATTAATCATTGGCGACATGAGTGTTATTAAGGAATGGACTTATGCAGGAGATGTGGTAACAGGCATTATGCAATTAGTAAGTCAGGATGCAATTTTTGAAGCCAATATTGCATCTGGTCTTGGTTATTCTATTCAGGATTGGGTAGAGGTTTGTTTTAAAATTATTGGTAAAAATTGGCAGGACTATGTAATTGTTGAAGATAATTTTATAGCCCAATACAGGCAACTCGTTGCTAACCCTGAACTTCTTTTTTCATTAGGGTTTAGGCCAATGGTTCCGTTTAAACAGTTGGCGGAAATGATGCTACACTAATTCAGGAAGGGTTTTAGATTGTTAAATGAATCAGCAAAACAAATAAAATGAATTAATAACATATATCATATATTAAAGTCTCATTTTTTACATTTCAGTCATATATTCGTTTTTTCAATCCCTAAAAAAACATTTATGTTCTTTTCCAAAGCCAAACTTATATTGTTTTTTTGTGCCATTTTGGTATTAATTGTTTGCGTGCCCAGTTAGCCATTGGCACTAACAACACTCCGGCTAATCAAAGTGCCATGCTCGATGTATAAAGCACCAATAAAGGACTACTTTTTTCAAGGATGACATCTGACCAGAGAAGGCTATTGTAAATCCGACTGCAAGTTTAGTGGTGTTCGATACTGAGAAGCAAGCCCTCTATTTATTTAATGGAAGTATTTGGAAGGCACTTGTAATGGCAGATGCTTTTTTAGCACCATCTGTAACTGTTACGTGAACAGATGTTGGCTTGTCTTATATATTACAATTGAATAATAGTGCAGGTATATGGCATGAAGTTAAAAAAATATACTCATCCGATGTATCAACAGGAGGTATTTTTCGAAGATGGGTTTGTATGCAAGGGGCCAAAGTAATACTCAATTCTATAAATGATAATGAGAAAGGTGTTTAACAGAAAGGAATTTGCTTATATTTTTTCAAGCCAAAATAATACGTGGCTAAAAACGGCCAAAAAGGAAAAGTTTATTTCAAAAGCATCAACTACATAAAATCTTTAATAACAACAAAACCCGCAACCATTGTGCATTTTGTTGTTTATCATCTTTTTAAAATGCAATTATTTACATATTTGTTATAATAAATAAATTATATACATAGTAGCCGTTTTAGTTTGTGTCTTTTTCATTAAATTATAATTTCAGTTGCTTTTAATTGATAACCTTATTAAATCAATCTTAAAACATCGGGCCGCAAACATATCTTTACCTGCTGCAAACAGAGCTGTCGTGTTTACTTAGGTAAGCAAGGAAAGTCCGGACAGCACAGGGCAACCCACCGGCTAACGGCCGGGTACAATTCGCCATTGTTGGTGTTATCACCAACAATACCGTTGAAGATGTAACAGAAAGTGCCACAGAAAATAACCGCCACTGCTGCAAAGCTGGGGTAAGGGTGAAAATGTAGTGTAAGAGACTACGGCCATATTTGGCAACAAAAATGGCGGGTAAACCTTGGGTGCTGAAATGCCACGTATAGGAATCATAAAAGGCGGCTCGTCTTTGTTTTGCTGCAATGCAAATGGATTCCAGGGTAGGCAGAAACAGGTAGTAAGCAATTGCTATCGCAGATAAATGACAGCACCTGTTGAGCGGTTCTTTGTTGGCGAAATCCATTAAAGGCTGCCGTTGTTGGTTTTCACAAATCAGCATCAGCAATGGGAACAGAATCCGGCTTATGAAGTTTGCAGTTTTTTAAAAACCTGTGAGGATTATTTAATCCTTACAGGTTTTTTGATTTCAGGTAATCCAGTATGGCTGCTATCATTTTCTTTTGTTCGGCTATATGCCCTGCCTGTGCCTCTATATTTATATAGGGAATTTTTTTATTACTGGCATACACCGATAGTGAGCCATCGTCTTCCACTGTTTCATTGTTCTGCAAGGCTACATTAAAGCCTCTTAGTTTTAAAAAATTGAAAATAGAAACATCAGTTGTATAAAAGAAATCATCTGGGTCGTGCTGTAAATTTATGTGTACAGCGGCGGCATTATTTGCTTCGCTGCCACTTTTATAACTGATAATACTTAGCGGTTCGCCGTTGGTATTATTATGTAAAGCCACTATTAGTTGTTTGGTATCTACAAAACTTCTGGTATAGTTAGCCCCAAGTTTTACAACTAGCTTTTGTGCATTCAATAATATTTCATGGCTATAACCATGGCTGTTTTTTTTAAGTGTGGCTAACGCCCCTTTGGGTGTATAAATACGATTAGGGTCTATAGTAAAACTACGGCCATTATTCATAAAAGCGATGAACCGCATGTTTCTGAATTGCAGTTGAGTAACACTATATCTTTTAGCTAAACCAAGTACTTCTTTTGCCGCTTTAACCGATGTGTTTTCATTTTCATGCACGTTAATAAAAACCACAGCGGTATCATTTTTGTCAAAACAGGTTGTTTGGTAAGTAATGGTAGAAGCACCGATGGTATCTTTTTTATTAATAATCTTAGGCTGTGCAACTGCATGGATACTTACTAAAAAGTAAAAGAGGAAATATATAAATCTCATAGTGTCATATTTTTTTAAGTTGTTTTGCTATAAAATGTAAACTTGCAGCTATGCAAATCACTAGTAATAAACAATATTAGAAAAAATTATTAAAAGTTATAATGCCGTACACTGTAAAATACTTTAAAATTTAGTTTCTTTTATTCAGTTGTAACTCTGTTTTAGCATTATGGTTTCGGGCTCCAAAATTCAGAATTCAGAATTTGATATTGTGCCTGCCATAAACCAAACTATTGGCTTAAAGTGGAGTGTTTTACTTTTATTGTAAGTAAAAATTAATTTCAGGTATTTGCTACCGTAAAGCTTAACCTAACTATTAAAAGCATTGAATAATACTTGGGAAAAAAATGGATACAATAATTTCATTGCTATCTTTTTACTGTTACAGCAGGTTGTTTTGTATTGCATACCTTATAAGCAGGGCCGTATTCTTTACACCTAATTTACTATACAAATTTTTTCGATGTGTGTCCACAGTGTCTATGCTAATAAAAAGTTGTTGACCTATTTCAGCATTGGTGCAGCCGGTAGCAATCAATTTCAAAATTTCTCTTTCTCTTTTGGTTAAGCCTGGCACTTCTTTTTGTTTTTCCTGTGATGCTTTATATATGCGGCCGGCCTCAAAACTAAAATACGTATTGCCTTTTATTACCGATTGTATGGCTTCCAGTATTTCTTGCTTTCCAGCATTTTTTAGTAGGTAGCCGCTTGCTCCATTATACATCATGTTAGCAATGTAGCTGGCCTGGTTATGGGTGCTTAATGCTAATACTTGTATGCCTGGGTATTTTGTTTTTACCAGTTTACACAGGTCAATACCATTCATATCTGGCAGGCCAATATCCATTAAAATCACGTCTGTGGTGTGGGCTGTTAAATAGTGGAGGCAATCGGCTGCTGTAATACTATGGCCTACCACTTTAATACCTGTTTCGCTTTGTAATAAAGAAGTAATACCTTCTATTACCAACTGATGGTCGTCTAAAATATATACGCTAATCATCATTACACGTAGAGTTCAATGTTGGTAGATGTGCCATTGCCAATTGCCGTGTCTATATCTATATTGCCTTTAAAATAGTCCACTCTTTGTTGTATGCTTTTAATGCCCATACCTTCTTTTGCTGTGGCTTGCTGTTTGTTAAAACCTTTGCCATCATCTTCTACAGTTAGTAGTACTTTATTATATGTTTTGGTTAGTTGTACCATTATTTTTGATGCATTACCATGTTTAATGGCATTACTTATTAGCTCTTGTACGATGCGGTAAATATTCAGGTCGGCAGTATTGCCTAATTCTCTTTCGGTGCCTAATTGCTCGTAACCAATATTAACTTTGCTGGATAGCTGTATGGTATTGCAATAATCCAACAGGGCATTTTTAAGGCCAAATTTTACCAATGCTTCCGGCATTAGGTTATGAGCCACTTTTCTTAGCTCTGTTATGGTGGCATCCAGTTGCAGGATGGAGGTTTCAAACGCAGTAACGCTTTCAGGGGTCATTACCATATTTTCTTTCATATTTACAAAGGATAGTTTTACGCCGCTTAACATGCCGCCAAGGCCATCGTGCAAATCTTTTGCAATGCGGCTCCTCTCTGCTTCCTGGCCTTGTAGCATGGCATCCACGGCCATTAATTGTTTGTCTTTTTCCAGCTCATTTATTTTTGCTTGTTGCAGTTGTTGCCTGTTTTTAAAATTGCGGTAGCCTAAAAAACTAATCAATAACAATGCACAGGCTCCCCCAATCAGTATTTTATTAAGGGTCGATTTTTTGTTGTTATCAGCCGTTAGCTGCACCAGTTCCCTGGCTTTTTTTTCTCTTTCGTATTTGTTCTGAATATCGGCTGCCGCCGTAAAGTTTTCTTTGTTGATCAATGAATCACGAACCCGGCTGTATGCTTTATTGTAATAGTTGGCTTGTTCAAAATCACCCATGCTTTCGTAGGTTTCGGCCAGGCCGGTATAATAATTATATACCCAACGTGGTTGTTTATATTTTAATGCGTACCCTAGCCCCAGTTTATAATTTGCAATGGCATCGCTATACTTTTTTTGGTCGTTGTACACTTTCGCAATACGGTTGTAATGCGTTACATAAGCCTCTTCATTTTCGGTTAATTTTATAAGCCGGCCAGCCTCCTGTATTATTATTAATGCCGAATCGAGATTTCCATAATCTGTATATGCCTGGGTAATACCGCTGCTTAGGGTTATAATGCTTTCGGTATCTTTTAATTGCTTTACAGCAGCTAGTGCCTCCATTACCATATCAATGCTCATTCTTACAGTGTCTCTGTTATTGTAACCTTTTTCTAGCAGCATGCCGCCGAGGTTATATTGGGCAATTGCTGCTCCTCTAAAAAAGTTATTTTTTTTGTTCAGGCCAATTGATTTTTGGTAGTATTCCACCGCTTTGGAAATCTGTTTATTATCGTGGTACATGTTGGCCATTTCGTTATAAGCCTGGCCTTGTATTTTAAAATGTCCATTTTTTGCCGCTATGTTTTCGCCTTCGGTTATGTACTTTATTGCTTCGGTATAATTGCCTGCATCCAATAACGCTATGCCAAATGCAATATTTGTTTTTGCCTGTATTTCGCTCAACGGGCCGGTGCCTGTGTTCTTAATGATCCAGTCGGCTAATATTTTTTTTGTTTCCAGTTGGTCTGTTTCCAGGCTTTGCAGCAATGCCAGTTTCGATTGTAAAATAGTGGTATCGGGTTTGGTTTTATTGAGTGCTGCCACAAGCGAATCGATATCAATAATACCCTGCGAAAAGCCCTGCTGAAATGACGCTAGTAGTATTAAGCCAGTGGCTATAAGCCGGGGTAATAAATGCATGGGTTATTATTTTATTGTTCCTGTAAAGAATTAGCTTTTTTCTGGTACTTCCAAACAATGCGGCTAAAATTCACCCCTTTACGGTAGTAAATGCACCAATTATCAAAACCATATTTGTTCTGCAATCCGGAAGCTGATTATCACAATAAATTTTCACACAAAAAACATCAATTATGAAAAAGCCATTCACATTCTCCTGCTTTAAAATAGACGAAGCATTACAAGAAGGTATTAATGAGTACCACAGGTTAGCAGGTAATAAACCAGCCCAAAAAAATAACTGTTCCGATCAGAGTACGATTACCAATAAAAACGACCGTAAAAGTTCCTGGTTAATAAAGGCCTTCATTTTTTTAGGATGGATCATTAAATAGTAAAAATAAATAAACATGAAAAAATTTTTTGTTTTAGCACTGTTTATAATTTCCGAACAGGCTACTGTAGATGGTCAAAATGTAGGTGTGCAAACTGCAACTCCTAATACAGTTTTGGATATTAATGGTGATATCGCATTGAGAATGGCGAACCTGAATGTATCGGCTGGTATAAACAGCAATATAAATACTACCACTACAAAAAGGAGTTCTTACCGGGTAATGGACGCCACGGCAGATTTTATAATAACCGGCCTTAACGGTGGTACCGATGGCAGGGTTATAACACTGATAAATACTACACTATTTGTAATGACGCTGATACATGAATCAGCTAACTCTACCGACGTTAATCGTTTTATGCTTACAAATGGGATAAGTTACGATGTGTCGCCAAAAGCTACCATCAGCCTGCAATACAGCCTTACAGATAATCGCTGGATTGTAACTGGAAATTCTAATCTTGAAAAAAACACCTGGGGTACAACAGGTAATAATGGCACTAACGCTACCATAAATTTTATTGGCACAACGGATAATGTGCCGGTAAGTTTCCGGCAGAATAATAAATGGCTGGGGCGGCTTAATTCTCTCAACAGAAACTATTCAATTGGTGGTGGTGCAGGAGAAAGCTTTGGTACGTTAGCCACCGACAATGTTGCCATTGGTGATAGTGCTTTAAATGGGGTTGCAAATGCACAAAATTTAATTGCGATTGGCAGCCAAACAGCCCGCAACCCTAATAATACCAATAACAGCGTTGCCATCGGCCACGAAGCCGGCAGGATGGGAATGAATACGAATAGTGTTGCAATTGGCTACCAATCGCAACGGGGCACAGTTGCCGGATCCAATGGTTCGTTTAATACATCTTTAGGTGCAAGCTCGTTAAGTGCTAATGCCGATTATGGAAACACAGCTATTGGCTACAACAATTTAAAACAGAATACCGGTAAAGAAAATACTGCCGTGGGCTACAGGGCTTTTGAAAACCATAAAACCGGCGACTATAACACAGTGATGGGAAGTATTGCATTAATTGCTCATAAAACAGGATTTCAAAATACTGTGGTTGGTAGTAATGCTATGGCAAATGACACATTGGGAAGCCAGAATGTAGCCATCGGATTTGGTGCACTGTTCGTAAAAAACAATAGGGATGGCCTGGTAGCTGTTGGCCACTCTGCCCTGCGAAATAATGGCAACAGTGCCACGTTGGCTGCCGAAGCTGTAGAGAATACCGGCATTGGCTATTATGCCTTGAGTGGAAATGATAAGGGAAGTAGCAATACAGGTATAGGATTTAATAGTTTATCTGCCAACGCAAATGGTAATAATAACACAGCAATAGGAACCAAATCTATAACTGGCAATGGCAATGGGTCTAATAATACTGCAGTAGGTTATGCCAGCCTTTTTTATGGCGGTGGCACAAATAACAATACTGCAATTGGAACCCGGGCTATGGGTGGGCAAGTGCCAGGCTTTTCAAATGTAGCTGTAGGCGTACGGGCCTTATACAATACAAGTGGCAAAAGCAACCTTGTAGCAGTGGGTGACAGTGCATTATTCAATAATGGCACCAGCAGTAATGCATTAGAGGGCATACAAAACACAGCGATTGGTAGCAAGGCTTTAGCAGCAAATTTTAGTGGAAGCAAGAACACCGCATTGGGCTTCAATAGCTTGTGGAAAAATACCACAGGTTCCGGCAATACCGCAATTGGCAATGCAGCATTGGCAGTAAACACATCGGGAAGTAATAATATTGCACTTGGAGAATCTGCTGGAGGGGCCAATATTGGGGGCATCGCTAATATAGCTATTGGCAGCCAGGCATTGTTGCTTAATACAAATGGCGGCATCAATGTGGCCATCGGCTACCAGGCAGCCAACAACACCACAGGCGGCGGCAATTCGGCTATTGGTGCAAATAGTTTAGTTACAAACACTTCTGGAAGCTATAATACTGCTATAGGTTATAATGCAAACGTAGGTAATGGTAATTATACCAATGCCACAGCTATTGGCGCCAATGCAATAGTAGATGCCAGTAACGCTTTGGTGCTTGGCAGCAATGCAAAAGTAGGCATCGGAACACCAAATCCCAATGCTTCGCTAACGGTAAATAAGGTTTCAGGTGCTACATCAACGGCCTCTTTAAACGGTTCCCTTTACGGGTCCATTTTCAGTTCAGGCACAAATGAGGATACCTATATTGCAGGAGGTAAAGCCAATAGTAAAGTATTTTTAAATGATATACCGAAAGGTGAAGTGCTGTTAGGGGCTGGGGGTTTGTATTCTGCTAATGTAACAGCCGGATTTAATCTGGTACCATTAGGTATTGTTGGTTACTATGTTAAAACGAGTAATGGTACTTACACATCGGCTGGGTTTAACAATTATGCGGGCAACCTGGTAAGTTCTGAAGATCACTGGGCGGAATTGAATATTGCAAATACCAGCGGAATGGGTATAGAACTACGGTTAGACTCAGCTACAATTAGGCCTTACAAGCAAATTATAGCGTTAGGTGGACCGAAATTTATCGGCTCGGCAGATATTTATGGCGCAAATACAAATATGGCAGGATTGTCGATGCATTTTAAAAGCGGTAGAATGACCGATACTGGTAATATTACGAGCGTAGACGAACAGTTTGATCCTGTAAATTTATCTTATCGAAAGTTCACCATAGAAGTGGCTCTCGAAGATTTGACGATAATCAATTATCAAATATTACATGGTACAGTGTTTTTCTACGGTATTAAATAAATTTCAACCAAATGCAAGGTTTTTTTATCAGTTACGTTACAAGCCGAATGGTACAAATATAGATTTGGATAATCATATAATTACCGAAATTGGCGGCTACGGTGGTGCCACATTAATTTACGATGGTACCATGAACAGGTGGCGGGTAATTGGGGTGGCAGAATAATCACCATTAATTTAACCATAAAAAAAACACCATGAAGCATCAAAAATATGTATCAATTGCTATCGTATTTTTATGCATGGTAAATACTGCCAATGCCCAACTAGGCGGCCTTTTAAAAAAAACAATGCAAAAAGTAACTGCAATTGAATCTGCTGAAATTTATACAAATCAGGAAGTACTAAAAAATGGAGCGTTAGAAGAACAGTCAGCACCTCAGGAACAGGATGGGTATAATGTAAGTTCAAGCGGCATCAGCTTATATAGCAACGAATTAAAAATAACATTTTCAACCGTACCATCTAATAGTGGTGATGGTGAGCCGTCGAAACGTTTTACCACAAGCAATCATATTTATGCTAAATTAACAGCAACGAAAGGATCATTGAAAGATGTTTTAAAAATTACCGATAACGACGACGGCATTAAAATATACCTGGTACTTTATGATAATGATGGAGTGAAAATAAAAAAGTTTGTAAGCATAGCTGAAACCTTTGAAATAAGCGCTGAACACGCAAGTAAGACATCAGCTACTGTTGACATTTTACCCGACCCAATTATTTATGAACAAGGGAAACAAAGTGATTTTTGGGCAGGAGCTGCATTTACTTATGGGCATAACCAATATTCCTTCCCCCAAAATGGTAATTATAAAGTAGGTCTTTTTGTAAAAAACGAAAAGGTAGATGATTGGGGTAAAGCTATTTATAAAGAGGATATTGTATTTGCTGATTTTTTTGATTACAATTTTTTGGCAAAAGATGCAGCAGCCATTGTAAAAGCAGGCAGCAAGATAAATGACCTTAAAAATACTGCTGCCAAAAACGTAGTAACGGCCTTACCAAAAGAATGGCTGGAAAAATCATCTGTTACTGTAATGGGGTTTACACAAGCACAACTTATAAGTATGTATGAAAGTAGCTTTGCTACCAAAATGGATGCACATACCGTTGTAAAGTTTCATCCAACCTCATCTAACGGGGGCTGGACTACACAAAACAACGATTACGGCATACCCATTTATCGCTATAGTAACCAATGGTACACCATTTTTATAAAATATGCCGATGGTAAAACCTGCTTTTACCAGGGCTTTGGCCTGCGACAGCAGTACAACGGCGCCGGAACTTATGGCAAAGCATTTATTGATAAAAATGAATACCACATGGCAGATTGTAACAGCATGAAGTGAAAAATAAAACTGAAAAATATCCAAGATAGCTACCTAATTGAATACACGGTTAGCAGATTATATTGAGAAAACGAACCTTGACGAGATACAATAATAATAAAGCCCTCCAACTTTTGCTGGAGGGCTTTCATCATTTCAATCAACAAATCTTAAAATACAGGATCAGCCGGTGTATTCGGGTTGTTATCCCTTTCTCTAAAAGGATAAGGAACCAGGTTGCGGCGCCGCTCACTATTGGCACGGCCAAAGCGGCGCATGTCTTCCAGTTTAAGGCCGCTCATATATAGTTCTATACAGCGGTTGCGATAAATTTGCGTTAGCAGATCGGCCTGGTTTAGCTGGCCCGCAATGGCTGGTAATTGTGCACCCACACCATACGGATCGGTAGCAGCGGTTTTTACCAATATGCTGTTTAAAGCGGCTTGTGCATTTACCAAATCTGGTGTAGTCTGCCTAGCCAAACATTCTGCTCTTATCAGCGTCATTTCGCTGGGCAGGTAAATAGGGTATTGTGTAGTAGTGGCAGCAGCAAAACCATTAATACGAAAACGGGAACCGCCAGTGGTAGAAAGCCGTGCATAAAAAGGCACCCTTCTGTCGGCGAGGTCAGGCTGTAATGTGGTTAGCAATCCAAGAGTTGAATCAATAGGCTGAAACACATTGTCGGTAGCGGTAACTGTTTCAAAAATGGGATTTACAGTAACAGCATCAAAATTAAAAACAGATTTTACCGAAGGTGAAACAAGATTAACGGCAGCCAATGCTTTTGTGTAATCACCAATAAATAATGCATAACGGGCTTTAAGCGCCTGTAACGTATTTGTAATATCGATACCGGTTGGTACATTGGTAGTAAACGAAGCACTTACGGGGTTTGCAGCAATAGTAGCCAATGCTTCATCTATAATTGTAATGGCTTTTGTAAAGCCTTCTGCACGGGGTATAAAAATTACATTGTTACCAATACCTGCAGGCACTCTTTCCCAAAACATAGCCATATCGCCAAGTGCCAATGCTTTAAAAATAGTGCAGTAGCCAATGAGGCCACTTGCATAAGGCTTGTCGGCCAGGCCTTTGGCAGCGGTTATTACATTGTCGGCATCGTAGATTATTTTATTGCTGTTTGTCCACAAGCCCGCCAGTATGGTATTGGTGCCGTCAACGTTGCCTGCACCTCTATCCAGTTGGTCTTCGGCAATGTTACCACGGTTTACTATAAAAAACTGGTTGGATAAAAAGCCATCTGTGGTAACCTTGTTATACAGCGAGCTGCCACGGCCTAAAGTATATGCTCTCTGCAGCCCTACTGTTACACCATTTAACCCTCTTACGGTTGTAAATACTTTGTCTTCCGTAGCCCTTGAGGGGTCGGTAAAATTTTTCTTACAGGCCATTGTACTAACGAGTAGTAAGCCAAATGCAGCCTGCGAAAGGATATGTATTCGTTTCATTTGAATGTGGTTTTGTAGTGATTAAAACTTAGCTGAAACACCAATGCTAAACGTACGTGGAATAGGTACTGCACCAAAATCAATACCACGCAGGATAGTGCTTTGTCCACCTGCATTTACTTCGGGGTCAAATCCGTTATAGTTATCCCAGCTAATAAGGTTGCGGCCGGCAAAGCTAACTGTAAGGTTGCTGAATGGTTTCAGTTTTCCAAAGTCGTAGCTAAGGCTTAGTTCCCGAAGTTTGGTGTAAGAGCCATCGGCTATACGCCATTCTTCTACTGCATATATGCCAGAGATATAACCACGTGGCAATAATCCTTTATGCTCTTGTTCAGCTATTTCGCCATTGCCCACACCCTGGCGGGTACGGAAGTCGGCATTAAATACTTCGCCACCTCTAACAACATCTAACTGAACCCTAAAAGAAAGGCCTTTGTAGTTAAATGTATTGATAAGCGTAGAAGTAAAATCTGGATTAGGATCGCCAATAATCTTACGAAGGGTAGTGCCTGTAGGCAAACCGGTAGTGGGGTTGCGGCCTGGAGTATAAACCAGGGTACTGTTTTGAACACCAGCTTCTATTGTTGGTATTCCTCCAGCTGTTTTTACCTGATTGCCATTGGCATCCCGGGCAAAGAATGTTCCAAAAAATACACCTATTGGCTGGCCTTCTATAATAGCAACGGGTGCACCGCCATTGGTGCTAAGTAGTGTAAGCGATTGGCCAATTCTGGTGGCCTTATTACGGTTATGGCTAAAGATGCCGGTTACATCCCAGCTAAAATCTTTCTTTTTTAATGGTGTAGCGTTTACCACAATTTCAAAGCCTTTATTTTCTAACGATCCGAAATTATCCAGCAAAGAACTAAAGCCAGTTGTAGGTGCAATCTGACGGTTTATTAGCAGGTCGCTTACTTTTTTAATGTAGTAGTTAAAAGTAACGTTCACCCTGTTATTAACAAATCCAAGATCCAGACCAAATTCAGTTTCCTGCTGGCGTTCGGGTTTTACATTCGTATTAGCACGGCCGGTGCTAGAAAAAAGAGCAGTACGGCTTAAGTAAGCATTGGTAGAATAGGCATTAAAACGGTCGTAAGCACCAATGCCGGTAAGGTTACCGCTTTCGCCATAGGCCACACGTACTTTGGCTAAATCCCACCACTTACTTACGCCTAATTTGCTCCAATAATCGGTACTTGAAAATACATAAGAGCCGCTTGCTTTGGTATAAACCTGATTTCTTTCATCTTCACCAAAAACTGATGAACCATCCATTCTTACAGCACCTGTCAAGAAAATATGGTTACGCCATTTAAAATTTTGTTGTAAGTAAAAACCTGATACAGAAATTTCGCTGCGGCTATCTACACCGGGTACTACAGTACTTGCTCCGTTTACTGTTTCTACCAATGGTGCAAGGCCACGGCCTTGTGCCAGGATGTACTTGTTTTTTTCATATTGAGCACTGTAGCCCACCTGTGTAGTAGAGGCCAGATCGGTGATGATATTTGTTTGATAGGTAGCATTTACCTCATGGTTAATCTGGAAAAAGTTATTGCTTGCGGCACTGGCATAACCATTTTGTGTAGGATCCAGAGATGCTCCACCTCCCCAAAATGCTGGGTT
>JAYUOV010000291.1:0-2995 GCA_043760535.1 Chitinophagaceae bacterium | reverse complement strand
AGCTATCACAAAATCTTTTTGCAGCATTTCAGGGTTGTATTCGTTCAGTTCGTTTACTAAAATATCAAATTCCTTTCGGTGGTCGCTACTATCTGCCGGTATTAAAAAAAGTAGGATTGAATTGCGTTCAATATGCCGCAAAAAGCGGTGGCCCAAGCCTTTGCCTTCGGCAGCACCCTCTATAATACCGGGTAAATCTGCTACGCAAAAAGATTTGCCTTCTCTGTATTCTACAATGCCTAGGTGCGGCACCAAAGTGGTAAATGCGTAATCGGCAATTTTTGGGGTGGCAGCACTTATGGCACTTAGTAAAGTGGATTTGCCCGCATTGGGAAAACCCACCAAACCAACGTCTGCCAATACTTTCAGTTCTAATACTTTCCAGGCATCTACGCCGGGTTCGCCGGGTTGAGCATAGTCTGGCGCCTGATTGGTAGCGGTGGCAAAATGAGTATTGCCCTGTCCGCCACGGCCACCTTTTACCCATACTACTTCTTGCCCGTCTTCCAATATTTCCACTTCTTCTTCGCCGGTTTCTTCGTCTCGGGCCACTGTGCCTAGTGGAACTTCTATGGTAATATCTTCACCCTCTCGGCCACTACGGTTATTTTTATCGCCACGATCGCCATCTTGTGCCAACACATTTTTGTAGTACCTCAAATGTAGTAATGTCCACATTTGCGAATTGCCTTTGAGAATAATATGCCCACCGCGGCCACCATCGCCGCCATCGGGGCCGGCCATAGCATTGTACTTGGTACGGGCAAAATGTTTACTGCCAGCACCGCCATGCCCACTGCGGCAATGGATACGGATATAATCTATAAAATTACTCATACTCTAAACGCACCTATTTAATAAAGTGGCAACGAAGGTAAGCGAAGGGGATTTGGGATAAAAGATTTAGGCGTTGGTACTTAGAAATACCTACTTAGGGAGTTTGTAATATCTGTTA
The DNA here is from genome assembly GCA_043760535.1 of Chitinophagaceae bacterium. GTDB lineage: Bacteria > Bacteroidota > Bacteroidia > Chitinophagales > Chitinophagaceae > JAZKFT01. The sequence continues at coordinate 2,040 of JAYUOV010000291.1, read as the reverse complement.
AAAAACGAAAATAAAGGCTTTTGTTTTAATAGAAAATTGCAGTAAAATAAAATACAGCGTAAGGCTGATTAGTAAAAAAAATAGCAATATTTTATTTACATTTTTATCGGTTAGGAATTATAAAAGGCCAGTTATTGAAACCGAATCGTTTAAAGATGCACAAATAACATAGTTAAGTATTTTGGCAAAAATGTTCTTTTTACCAAAGTTTCATTTTTAAAAACCAATCTAATTTTACATGAATTTTGTTTTTAAACCTCAAAATGGATTATTGACTTTTTGTTTTAGCCAAATTACCAATCCCACTATCTGATAACCACCGTAGTAATTACCTTTTCCCCCATCGCCTCATTTACCCGTTCTATTATTTTATCTTTTTGGTAGTAAAGCTCTTTTTTTAGCGGCCCCACAGATGTGTTTATAAAAAGTGTTTGTTTCACAATCTCCAGTTTGTCGGTGTATTTTGCAATGGTTTTGCCCATCACTTCGGCCCATACTTGTTCTATTTGTAGGGCTTTAATGCCGCTTTTAAGGCGGCTTTTCTCCAAAAAAACTTTCATGGCATCGCCAAGGCTGTATTCGCTCATTTTATTTTTTATTAGTGTTTGTAATAGGGTCAATTATTATTAGGATATTCTTAGATTTTTTACTCATCATCAATTATCCAATGCAAATTATCCATTGAAACTAAATCTCTATAATTTCAAAATCTGCCCCGATAGCTGCCAGGTTTTTTTCCAATCTTTCTCGGTGGGTGTCGGTAATAAAAACCTGTCCGCCTTTTTCTATACACACTTCTTTTAGTAGGTTTTCCATACGGCCTGCATCCAGTTTTTCAAAAACATCATCCAGCAATAAAATAGGTGCAAAGCCTTTTTGCTGTTGCAGGGTTTCAAACTCTGTAAGCTTTAGTGCAAAAAGTAAGCTTTTCCGCTGCCCTTGTGATGCTATCTGTTTAAATGGCTGATTACTGAGTAATAATTCCAGATCATCTCTGTGTGTGCCGGTAGTGGTACGTTGCAAGGCCATGTCTTTAGTTATTGATTGTGCCAGTAACTGGTTCATGGGTTGCTCATGTAACTGGCTGCGGTAGCGAAGTTCCACCGTTTCGTCTTGTTGGGCTATGGCATGGTAATGGGCTGCCACCTGCGGTAAAAATGTTTGTAAAAAAGATTGTCTTGTAACGTAAATAAACTGCCCACGGCTACCGAGTTGGTCGTTCAAAACTTCCAGCAGGCTGGCATCGGTACGGCCTTGTTCGGCAAAGCGTTTCAGCAGGCTGTTGCGTTGCTGCAGCAGTTTGTTGTAATCTATTAGTTGCTGCAAGTAATCGGGGCTAAGCTGGCAAAGGAGTGTGTCTATAAACCTTCGCCGTTCTTCGCTGCCGCCCAGTATCAGTTCCACATCATCCGGGGCAATGATTACACAAGGTAGGCGGCCAATATGCTTGCTGGTTCGGGTATATAATTCATCATTTACCGTAAATTCTTTTTTACCGGTTTCTCTTACAATACAGGTTATGGTAAGATTACCGGCATCATTATGGTTCGTGGGGACACGAACCATGGCCTCCGCTCCGCCGTGGTTCGTCTCTCTTTCGCCGTGGTTCGTGTCCCCACGAAGCACAGAGGCAATCATCATCTTACCACTTACCCTAAACCCTTGCCTTCCCTGCATTACACACAATCCATCGCCGTTGGTAAAATAGCTTTTTGTAAAGCACAGGTAGTATATAGCATCCAGCAAATTGGTTTTGCCAATACCATTATTACCGCAAATGCCTACTACTTTTTTAGTAAACGAGAACTGTTGCAGCGGGTAATTTTTAAACTGGGTAAGCGATATGTTTTGCAATTGCAACATGAGGCCACAAATTAGTTTATTGGCCTGTAGCCTGCTCTTATTTTTTAGTTTAGCAGGGAGATTTGGTAAAAATGATTGTATAAAATCAACTCCCATCATCGGTTTTAAACCGGATCTGTATTTTTAACCATATTAAAAGGATTGTAAGCAAAAAGGTTTCAGGAACAGGCGGATCGT
>JAYUOV010000290.1:0-8605 GCA_043760535.1 Chitinophagaceae bacterium | reverse complement strand
ACCGGCCGGGAGGCCGGCGCTATGTGCTTACATTCAGGCGCCAGTGGGTGCATCACAAAATCGATTACATCCTGGCTTTTGCCGTGGGTTTTACAGTTGCTGCTGAAGCAATACGCCGTATGGGTTTTGTAGTACACCTGCAGGCTGGGCGTTTTATCATCGTGGAAGGGGCAATGCAGGCGGTGGTTTTTATCGGGTTTGAGGTGGTGGTGCTGTAGCACTTGGGATAAAGTGAGGTGGCTTTTGATGGTGGAGATTTCCATGCGGGAAATTTATTTTCAGGATTTTAATTAACCGTATGCGGGTTTCTTTTTTACAAAAACCGTCATTGCCTGTTACTAAATGGCCTGCTTTGTAACAGGCAGGTGCCGATGACTTTTTAAAAGCCTTTCTTAATTTTCAGGAGCTGCATACCATTTGCGGTATAGCTTTCTAAACAAGGGTTCCAGTAAAATGAAAAACAAAACGCTGCCGCCAATTTCAAAATAGGAAATGTAAGTAGCCAGATGTGCATAGCCTTCTGGTCTGGTATCGTACATCCCTCTTCCGTAATAATAGTTCTCAATACTTGAGATATAGGTAGCCCAAATAATCAGCGGCACAAACGGTGTCATCAGGTAAAAATGATTCAGCCCAATGCCTTGAGACAATGTTCTGGTTTTGGAGTTGAATATTGAAAGTGCAACGACTGCAAAAATTACAAAATATACAAGTAGCATTACACTAAAGGTCATTTCATCGCCACGGCTTATGGCTATAAGTAAGCCACTAAAAATACTAAGGATAGCACCTGTTAACAGTGTTACAAAAAATGTTTTAACTGTGGTGTGCCTTAGCATAAAAACCAGCATAGTAAAGAAGAAAGTGCTGTAATAGAATACCCGGAGAAATATTGGCCAGTAGCGTTTCCATTCATGCATTTTTCTGGTGGCATTGCTAACGCCTTCGTTTATTTCATCTAGTTTATACTTCTGAATAATTTTATCCTTGTAGTTTAATTTTTCATTGTCTGTATTTATATCGTAGGAGTAGCTGTATCTGCTTTCTGCGGCATATTTTTTCTCAAACATTTTCATTCTTTCCAGCAAAACAGTTTTGTTAGGTTTTTGGAAATTTCTAATGGTATTTCGGTAAATGTCTTCAGATCGTAATGCTTTTGTAGTAGCATAATCAGTTGCATTGTAGGGGCTTACAAACAAGTAATCCGGGCATTCGTAAAACTGGTACAGTGAGTCATTAACTTTTACTACACTATCTGTTGCAGCTAGCTTTATTCTTAATTCGGCTGTGTCTATGTAGCCATTTCCAGCAGATACTACATATTCATTATACTTTACAGCAGTATCGTTTACGTTTTCTTTCAATTCATTAATTCGGGGAATGGTGTCCACAATTTTTTTTTCTATCATAGTCCATGACAGTGGCAATAATCCATATTCCAGCTTGCATGCAATGGTGGTTATTTCATTTAAATCAGCTACTATTTCATCGTTGGTTAATTGCTGATTGGCCCTAAAAGTGGCTACGGCACTGGGTATAAAACATACTGCTACCATGGCGCCAATGCTAATAAAGTACAAGGCGAAATCTTTAAGCCCGCCCCATGCAAACCAATTTCCAAAGCGTTTAAATACATTAAACCTCAGTAAAAATATCATCCAGAAAATAAAACCGATAGTAGCAATAACTGAAACAAATCCTGTCCAGCTTTCAATGTTGTTATATTCGGTAGCGTTGCTAAAAGATAGGTAACAACAGCCGCCTAATACCAACGAAAACAACAATGCAAACCAAAGAACTAGGTGTGTTCGGGCTGCCCATGTAGCAGGTTTTTTTTTTAATAATCTATCATCCAGCTTTTGTAAAAACGATGGAACCAATGGCCTTTTGTTCATTGTAAGTAATGTTGCGGTGTTTAGAAAAAACGTTTGGTGCTGTAGGTAATATCCCTGAAATAGGTAATAGGTGTTTGCGATGTTACCATGGTATTTATTATTTGCTGTGCCGATAAACTACCGGAAACAATGGTGTAAAAACCACCATTAAATTGTAGCTCCACTTCTGCTTTGCCAAACAGTGCTATAATGCTTTCGCGGCTGGCTGTAGTTTCAAACTCAACGGCATGGCTGGCCATTTTTTCGGTACTATTTGTACTGTTGTAAATGCAATTGCCCTGTTTAATAAAAATTACTTGATCGGCCACTTTTTCCACTTCGTGAAGCTGCTGCGAACTAAGGATGATACCCATGGGATTGTGGGCGCCTTTGGCCATAAAAATAAGATCGGTAAGTATGGTTTGCTGTGCATTAATATCCAGGTTGGCCAGCGGTTCATCTAGTATCAGCAGCCTTGGTTTCTGTAGTAAAATACGGGCAATTTCGAACCGGGTTCGGTAACCGCTGCTTATCTGGTTCCAGGTAAGGTGGGCGTAGCTACTAAGGTTTAGCCGTTCCAGCATAAAGTTTACCATAAGCTCGTTTTGGGCACCATATATGCCGGCAATGGATGCACTAAAATGAAGGTTATCTTTTAGTTTGCCATACCATTTGGGTATGCGTTGCGGTATAAATGCAATATGGTTTTTAATAGCATACGCATCGGGTTTTTGTAGCAGTTGGTAGGTTATTTCGCCGTTGTCTAAAGCCAGTTGTCCGGCAAGGCATCGCAGCAAAGTGGTTTTACCATTGCCATTTTCGCCTACCACACCCAACACATGGCCGGTATCAATGGCCACATCAATGGGCTTTAAACTAAAATTTCCATTGCTGTAAGTTTTCTCAATTTTGGCCGCCTGTATTAGGGGCTTGCTTGCATAGTCTTTTACTGCCTGTACCTTATCTGCTTTATTTATAATGTTTTCAGCCTTCTCTATAAAGCCATTTGCCACGCCTTTGCCGGCATTATTGGCTTCGTGTTGGTGGTATTCCTTACTCCAGTTGATGGCGTTCTGTATCAGGTGGTCATCGCCTGTATCCAAACAGAAATCCAGGGTTCTTCTTACGGCAAGTGCATAATCGCCATGTTTTAAGTAAGCTGCAATTTCAGCAATAGGGGATGTATTCATTATGGTAAAAATGAGGAGTGAACGAAAATTGTAAATATTTGCCCAATAACCAAATAGAAAAATACTTAGATGGATGAATTAAGAAAGAAAGTTTATCTATTGCCAGCCTCGAACCAATCTGGATTCTCTTTAAAAAAATTTACAGTTATGTCAATCAATATTACTTTTAATTCGTCATCGTTTTTTCCTTCAAAATGGAATGGGATATGTGCTGACCAATAATACGAGGTTTGAACTCCTACTTTCTTGGAATACCATCGAGTAATCATAGATCGCAAATTCAAATCATAAGTTTGCGACAAACCATCAATGTATCCTTCGATATAATTTTGAAGAAGGTGATAACTGTAATCATTTGGAAGAATCATTAAGGGACGTTGCCCAATGATTCTAAATGTCTCTAAAACTTTATCATTAATATTATCCTGATTTTTCATTTCTAAAGGATACCTTTTCTCATCACCTCATTATGAGGAGTGAGTTTGCCAGCTTGCATTTCAGCCAATGCTTTATCAATGCCAACTTGCTGTTCCTCACTTATTTCATCCCACCAATCTTTTTGTTCCGCAGCAAAGGTTTTTACTACAGTTAAAACGGTCTTCTTTTGTTTTACATTAAGATGCAACAGGTAATGCGTAATCTCATTATCTAAGGTGGTAGCTGCATTCATGCTTTTCTATTTGTAACAAATCTACTTTTTTATCTCAATTATAATAACAAGTAACCCAATGGGCAATACTAAAACTCTGACATTACCCCTGTATAATTATGCGGCGTAATCTTTTTTAGTTCTTTTTTCAGCAAAATCGATATTTTAAGTCCTTCAATAAACTCATGGATATCGGTTTTGGTAATATTGGTTTTGCCACGGGTAAGGTCTTTTAATGCCTCGTAAGGGCTTGGATATTTTTCTCTGCGTAAAATGGTTTGGATAGCTTCGGCCACTACCGCCCAATTGTTTTCCAGGTCTTCTTTTAGTTTGGCCTCGTTCAGCACCAATTTGCCCAATCCTTTTTCTAAAGATTTAATAGCAATAAGGGTGTGTGCCACCGGTACGCCGATATTACGAAGTACAGTGCTGTCGGTAAGGTCTCGTTGCAGGCGGCTGATGGGTAGCTTGGCACTCAGGTGTTCGAATAATGCATTGGCAATACCCAGATTGCCTTCGGCATTTTCAAAATCTATCGGGTTTACTTTATGTGGCATGGCACTGCTGCCTACTTCGCCTTTCACGGTTTTTTGCTTAAAATAATCCATGCTTATGTAGGTCCACACATCCCGGCAGAGGTCTATCAAAATATTATTGATGCGTTTCAGGCAATCGAAATGAGCGGCTAGATTATCGTAATGTTCTATTTGTGTGGTAAACTGCATCCGCTGCAGGCCCAGTATATTTTCTACAAAATAATTACCAAAAGCTACCCAATCCGTTTTAGGAAAAGCCACAGCATGTGCATTAAAATTACCAGTGGCTCCGCCAAATTTTGCAGCATACGGTATATAGCTAAATAACTGTATCTGATTATCTATCCGCTCTACAAACACCATCCATTCTTTACCTAAAATAGTGGGCGATGCAGGCTGGCCATGGGTTTTAGCCAGCATGGGTACGGCTTTCCAGCCGCTTGCAAGGTGGTGCAGTTTCTTTTGCAGGTTCATTATTGCTGGCAGCAGTTCATGCTCCATAGCATGTTTCCAGCTAAGTGGTATGGCGGTATTATTAATGTCTTGCGAGGTTAATCCAAAATGGATCCACTCTTTGGCATCGGCACCATCGGTTTCTGTAAGCTTGCTTTTTAAAAAATATTCTACAGCCTTTACATCGTGGTTGGTGGTGGCTTCTATGCGTTTAGTTTCCTGTGCATCATCCAGCGAAAAATTATCCAGAACCGATTTTAACTGCCTGCGGGCTTTTATGGCCAGCTTAAAAAATTTTTTATCAGCCAGGGCAAAAAGGTATTCTACCTCAATATGCACCCGGTATTTAATGAGTGCGTATTCGCTAAAGTATTCATCGAGGTGCTGAATTTGTTTACGGTACCGGCCATCAATGGGAGAGATGGCAGAAAGGGCTTGAAGTTCCATGTAATGATTTAAAATTTCAGAATGCTGTAAAAGTAAGATACAAGGGATTAGAGATTGGGGATAGGCTTTTAGTTTTTGACTTTAGACTTTGGGTATTAAAATTGACATGATTAGAGGTAACGCTGCTTTAGCTTTTTAAATCTGAAAACAGACAAAATTTTAAATTTTGAACCCCTAAACATAAGAACTGATACTCCATATTATTCGCAATCTAAAAGCCCAATAATTGCACACAGTAGAACGGAGTGCTGTAATGCTACGGGATTTACAACGTTCGCCAATGTGGCTCCATTAGGGCACTGCTTTCGCTGGGTTCCGCCGAAATAATCTACCGAGACTCATCGGGGCAGGCAAAAAAAGCTACGCAATCAAAAATGTTAGGAATAGGGAGTTCTGAAATTTTAAATTGAGGATTATGTCGTTATTAGCAAAGTTATTGCTACACCTCAAAGTCAATCTTTCCGGCTAAATGATCAATGATTCATTGACTACTCACTAATTTATGTATTGCAAAGAATAACACCCCCATTTCCCCTAATCATAAAAACTGGCCGCCGTTTTTTCTATGAATCTTTTAGGCAAAATTTGGGCCATAAAAGCAGCTAATTTGTTTGTAAAACCGGTAATGGTTTCCACCTTTTTGGCAAACATAGCGTTTACAGCAAGTGCTGCTACTACCTCAGCCTTCATATTAAATTTAGCTGCGTTCTTAGCAGCCTTTGGCCCCATTTCTGCATTTTTAACAAAGTCTGTATCGGTACTGCCCGGCGATACTGCCGTTACCGATATGCAGGTATCTTTTAATTCAAACTGTAAGGCACGGCTAAAGCTGAGCATAAACGATTTAGAAGCTGCATACAATGCCAGTTTGGGCAATGCCTGATAAGCCGTAGTACTTACAATATTTAAAATATAGCTCTGTGGTTGCTGCCTTAACATTGGTAAAAAAACATGGATCATCTGCACAGGCACGTTCATATTTACCGTCATTAGGTCTTTATTCTTTTGCCAGTTGTGGTTTTCAAAAACGCCAGCCAGGCCAAAGCCAGCATTATTAACCAGTATATTAATGGTAAAATTATTTTGCCTGCACCATGCTACAATCTGGTTGGCAGCATCTGGCAAGCACAGATCTATGGCAAAATATGCTACCTCAACGGTGTATTGTGCCTTTAAATCAATAGCCAGTTGCTCTAATAAATCATGAGATCGGGCAACAAGAATTAGGTTGCATTTTTTTTTTGCCAGCGAAGTGGCAATAGCTCGGCCAATACCCTTGCTGGCTCCGGTTACTAAAGCGTAAGACATATCCGATGAATGATTTTTGATTTGTGATGGTTGATTTTTAGCTATATAACCTATTTTTCTTTTGGGATAACGTAGGGCTAACATACACCCAAACTTTATGTAAAAGCAAACCCCAAATAATTTGTAAAACCAAAGATTCTCGGCTCATCCAAACTTGGAAAAGACAATAAAAAAAATGGGGAAGCCTTGCTTCCCCAAAAATTAGTTATGAACTTTATTGGCAAGACGGTGATAAAGCGGTGTTTTGCTGTTTTTATCCTTCGGCATAAATTTTCCTGTAATTAGCGGTATGTACATTACGCGGCGGCGGCTACGTTCCCCTTCATGTGGCGAGGCATGGGCCCTATGCCAGATGCGGCCATCGTGTACCGTAAGATCACCAGCTTCTATATCAAACCCAACTTCTTTTGGATCTTCTTTATGATCTATAAAATATTTTTTACCAAACATTAATTTAAAAAAACCCTGCTTGTGCGTACCTGGCAGCACCCTAAGGCCACCATCTTCGTACAAACACTGATCCAGATGGATACCAATATTGAGCATCGGCATTATTTTTTGGCCTAAAAACAAATCCCTAGGGCTATCGGTATGCCAGCCCATGTGGGTAAATTTACTGCCAGGCGCATTTACATAACTGTTTGTTACTAAACCATCTTTTTCGTTTTCACTAATACGGCCATCGTATGGGTGCAGTAGTTCTGTAAGTGCCTGCAGGCGTGGGTCGTACAGTAGCTTGTTTAACACATCGCTATACTGATTGGTAAAGCAAAAACGCTGTATCATCTTAGATCCATCCAAATCTTTCCCAAATTTTAAAGGGGTGCCATTCACTTTTTCTATACCCTGGCTTATCAGCTCTTCACCAATTCGCTTTACTTCACTTTTATACAGGTTTACTGTATCTATAGGCAAAAAGTGTTTAAATAGGATAACGCCGTTTTTTTCAAAATAAGATTTTTGCTCTTGGTTCAGTTTATCTTCTAGGATAAAACGTGGAATGTTTGCTTTACTCATTCTTATAATTGTGGTATTTAGAGATAATAAACTGTGGTGAAAATATACATTGCATTTGAAACGTAAAAGCCAATGTAAAATTTGCATTAAATTTTGGCAAAGAAAAGTAATTTTTTTACAACCCAATTACCAGCCATACAACAAATAAAACCAAAAGGCAGCGCTGCCAAAACATCTATGGTATAATGTACGTGCTGCACCAGCAGTAATGCCCCCAAAATTAATGCAGCAGTGGCTAATATCCATTTATCCGAACGCTTCGGTAGCAGCATTGCAATGATGATTACAGCAGAGGTATGGCCACTATAAAAAAGATCTTTCATCATAAACGAGCCACCATAAAAAATATTTGTAAGCGGATCTTTTAGTTCCACAATGCCAGCCGGCGGATCTAACGGTACAAATACTAAACAAGTGCTGCGGGTGATAAGAAAAAAAATGTAAGCATAAAAAAAATGCAACATGATTGATGGATGGAACAATGCTCTGTACAAACCTAAAATTCCGGCACCCCACACAATTATAAACACAGGCACCGACACATCACGTGGCGTCAATTGGTTCAGCAGCCAATCATTTAACCTATAGCCGTCTCTACTTTCTATATATGGGTAAAAAAAAGGCAACAACGATAAAAAACCTATCAATAGCACAAGCCCAACAAAAAAAGTATTACTGAAACGCTTATCGCTAAATGCCGATTTCCAGCTAATTCCAACCCGCCCTAAAAAACTATCCATGGCAACAAATGTATCCATTAAGGCATTATAATTGGTGGCTACCGGCCACTAGCAGTTCTTATGCCACCAAAATACAATGCAGCACTTAAGGCTCATTACGCTATTAGAAAGCCATTCAGCTTTTTACAACTATTGGCCATTTATAGGGTCACACGGTTTTACAATACTACCGTTATTATAATCGTGAAACGAAAATCGGTATGTGGCTGCAAAGCCGTTTTAAAAATCAGTATGCACTATATTCTACAATATTTTACAGGGTCAGAACTCCTTACCCCGTGAACTGAAACCACTTGTTATTCGCAATCTAAATACCTGATAGTAGCAATCAGTTGAACGGAGCGTCGCCAATGTCGCTCCATCAGGGCACGGCTTTCGCTGGGTTCAAAAA
>JAYUOV010000289.1:0-3030 GCA_043760535.1 Chitinophagaceae bacterium | reverse complement strand
TCAGCCACCGTGCTTCGAGTTTCCTCAGCCACTGGGCTTCGAGTAACCTCCGCCACCTATAGTAACTTATATTTCAAAAAAGCCTGCGTCAAATGCAGGCTTTTTTTTGTTGGTATCAGTGCTGGCTTTAGTACTGAAGTGATAGATGTTGCTCGAAATCATGGCTAGCTTGAATATATGGGGATAACTTCGCCCTTCACATACTGATGAGACTGAGTGGCAATTTAGCGTTATGTCTTTGAGCCATTAGATCTGAACGTCTAGCGATTGACATTGTTGGGTTATTTCCTAATTTCTGCCTACTACCTTCTATTTTTAAAATGTGGCCCCGCCAAGAATCGAACTTGGATCTAGAGTTTAGGAAACTCCTATTCTATCCATTGAACTACGGGACCATTACCGAAAACGAAAAACGAAAACGTTTTACCGTTTCAATTTTCTGCGGCAGTAAAAATAACGGTTAAGGGTTTACAAAAAGCACCCACTTTAATATTGCTTACTGTGGTATTATGCATACACGCCACCCAGCTCTGTTTTGTTTTGTAAAATGTTATCTATTTCATCCATAATAGCAGTTTGCATTTTTGGCAATATATCTAACGCTTTCAGGTTTTCGGTAAGCTGGCTGGCTTTGGTGGCGCCTAATATTACGGTGCTGGTATGGGGGTTTTTAGCACACCAGGCTATAGCCAAAGCTGCTAAAGGGGCTTCCAGTTTATCAGCTACCAGTTGTAGCTGTTTTACCTTTTCTATTTTGGCATCGTCCAGTTGTTTGTTTTTTAGCCAATCGAAACCTTTAATGGCCAGGCGGCTGCCTTCGGGTATGCCATTATTGTATTTACCAGTAAGTACACCAGCGGCTAATGGGCTCCAGATGGTGGTGCCAAGGCCAATGTTTTTAAAAATGGGCAGGTACTCTTTTTCCAGTTTTTCTCGGCGAAACATATTGTATTCCGGCTGTTCCATGGTGGGGCCTATCAGGTGGTGGCGTTCGGCAAACAGGTGGGCTTCCATTATTTCCTGGGCACTCCATTCGCTGGTACCCCAGTAGAGAATTTTGCCCTGCTGTATCAGGTTGTTCATGGTCCATACCACTTCTTCTATCGGCACATTTACATCGGGCCGGTGGCAAAAATAGAGGTCCAGATAATCGAGCTGCATACGCTGCAATGCTTCGTGGCAGGCTTCGGTTATGTGTTTGCGGCTAAGACCTGTCTGGTTGGGTTTATTGTTTTTGCGCCAGCCAAAATACACCTTGCTGCTTACAATAATGGAGGTGCGGTCCCAGCCTTTGGTTTTTAAAACCCGGCCCATCATTTTTTCGCTTTCGCCCAGGGCGTAACCTTCGGCATTGTCGAAAAAGTTAATGCCGTTGTCGTAAGCAATGCTCATCAGCTCGTCGGCAATGCTGTCGTCTATTTGTTTGTGAAATGTAACCCAGCTACCATAGCTGAGAAGGCTTACTTGCAGGCCAGATTTTCCGAGGCGACGATATTCCATATTGGTTGATTGGTAATTAGTGATTCTTATTCTATTAAAATGACCTACTGACCATTGATCGCAGTAATCATAAAACCTACTGATTCATATCTTGTGGCACATTCATTGTACCGGTGGTATTGTGCAGTGTCCATTTGCTAAAATTTTGCAGGGCAGTAAGTCCCTTTTCGCCATGTAGTTTTTGTTCGTTGGCTTTTATGTACACATCCACGGGGTAGTCGGTGTAAAAGATGCCCTTATTCTGATCCCACCAAAGTAGTTCGGTCCATAGTGTATCGCCGGTAAGTTTGTTAAACACTACTACGCTATCTTTTAGTAAAATTTTTTGTTCGTTTTGCTTGTACTTGCTGTAATTGGCAGTGGTTACGCTTTCGGTAACCAGGCTATCTTTAAAAAAATCTACATGCAGCCCTTTCGGAAATTCCACATAAGGCGAATCGGTACGGTAATTGAGCATTAGTGGTGCCGTAAGGTGGGCCTTCATTTTGCCGCCTTGGCTCATGTAGCTGCTAATGTTTTTGCCTTCGTCTATCTGTACTTTTTTCTTGTTGAGGGCTGCTACTTCCTGCATATCGTTTTCGCAACTGCTTACTACAAAGGAAACCAACATAATGGTTGCAAATATTCTGTATGAATTGAGGCTGAGCATAAATGGGGCGTATATTTTCATTTTTTTTTGATTGTAGGATTAGGTAAAAAATAATCTATACCAAACATCTTTGCATACGCTTCTAATGGCTGCAAACCAACCGCTTCTCTCCTCAAATTTACTTCTGCCTCATCCAAAATGGGAAAAAATTCATTTTTTCCAGTCACTTCATTTTGTCTTACCTGGCTCCCATAAATTTGTTTTTTATTATTGTGTATCAATATCCTGTCTTCTAACAATGCCAGGTTTTGGGGTAATGCCTTCCCGTTTTTAACAGCTTCACGCATTTTAGGCACATAAGTTTCTTGTGTTTTTGAATCGGAATGTTGGATGACTAAAAAAATAGTTGTTGCACCCTGCCACCCAACTTCATCTGGCCCCAGCCATCCAAAACTGTCCAAAATGGTTTTAACCCTGATAAGGTTTATTGAATCCTGATATTTTATCTTACGCCACAAAGAATCCATTTGTTTGGATTGGCTTCCAAATTGCTTTTCAACCATATCAATCCTTGTTCTCTCTAACTGGTCTTCGTTATAAACGGTATCAAGCAAAGCGGCCAATGGTTTATTGAGCTTTGCATCTTCTTTTGCTTTGTTTGATTTTACTTTATCAATAACCTTTTGCCAACGTTTGTCGTTATGAAGTGTGTTTAAATCAGGGTCGGAAAGAAGGTGAGAAAAATTACTCCATTGTTCGGCAACAGCTATTTTATTTAAATAGTAAAAAGCCTTTTCTAGGTTACCGGCTAGTGCCCATGCACAGGCTGCATTATACTTGTCTGTTAGCAGCCCCTCACCTTTGCTTACCCTGAAGAGCGTATCGAAAGTTAATGCTGACTGTAGGTAGTTTTTGTTTTCGTATTGGCTATCTGCCAGCTT
>JAYUOV010000288.1:0-26174 GCA_043760535.1 Chitinophagaceae bacterium | reverse complement strand
GTCTCTACGGTGGCGTTGTTGGTGGGTACGTTACCATTCAAAATCATTATGCCATGAATATGGTTGGGCATTACCACAAATTCGCCCAATTCTATATTTTTTGCGTGATGTGTTATTTCATACCATATCAAATCCGCTATTACACCAACATTGGACAAAATCATCTTTCCATTTACAATTTCACCAAAATAATGCAGTCTATCTTTGGTACAAATGGTAATAAAATACGCCCCTTCGCTGGCATAATCCCAATTTTGCAAACGGGCAGATGGTATTCTGTATTTATTTTGAAATTTATCGTTCATTACTCAATTATTTCTTTTAACAAACCATCGGTTTCTTGCTCCAATAATAAAATATCGGCAGCAATATCTTTTAATGAACGCAAGCCTTCGTATTGGTAAAAATATTTATTAAAGGCTTTTTCGTAGCCTACTTTCATTTTGGTTTTGTCGTACCAAGCATCTGGGGCAAAGGGTAAAACTTCTTTTTTAAAATAATCATCACATATTGCCAACGTTGATGACGACGTAGAGACGTGATGCATCACGTCTCTACCTGCGTTACGCATAGGCACATTTTCAATGTCTTTTAGGCTGCTATCGCTTTTGGATTTGCCTTTGCTGTCTAAAATAATTTTACCCTCTTCGTCTTTTTCGGGTTGGTGTACGGTTATTTGGTAAAAGCCAAAGTCTTGGTTGTCAAATATTTTGCTGTATTGGTTTTCTTCAAAAGCAAAATACATTTCTTGTATGGCTTCAATATGTTGGCTGTTCAGTTCGTTGCGTTTGCTACCCAAACTTTTACGCATTTTTTGGTAAAACATATTAGACGATGCATTTATGAGCTGTACTTTACCTTTTCTTTTTTCTTCTTTTTTGTTGCTAATAAACCAAACGTAGGTAGCAATGCCAGTGTTATAAAAAATATCATTAGGCAGTTGCACAATACATTCCAGTAGGTCATTTTCTATAATGTATTGTCGTATGCCACTTTCGCCACTTCCTGCATCGCCTGTAAATAAGGCAGAACCATTGTGTACAGAAGCAATACGGCTGCCTCCATCTTTTGGGTCTTTCATTTTACTAAGCATGTGCAGCATAAACATCAATTGTCCGTCGTTGCTTCGGCTGGTAAGGCTGGTGCTTTCGGCTTCGCCTTTAAAGTTTTTTATAGGCAGGTTAAAACGAGTATCTGTAATGCTTATTTTTTTGTCGCTGCCTGTGTTTAGGTTATCAATATCTTGTTTCCAACTGGTGCCATAAGGCGGATTGGTGAGCATGAAATTGAATTTTAAATCAGGTTCAAAACCGTATTCACTAAGCGTAGAGCCAAACTTTATTTTGTCGGGGTCTTCGCCTTTCAGCAACATATCACTTTTGCAAGTGGCGTACATTTCGCCTGTGTTCTCTTGTCCGTATAAGTGAAAAGTGGCGGTTGACTTTATTTCACCTTCGGGGTTAGTCGCAAACAGTTTTGATTGTGTAAGCATTGCACCCGAACCAGCACAAGGGTCATACACTAAAAAAGTTCCTTTTTGAATTTTGTCTCTTACTGGCAGATACAACAAATGCGTCATTAACTCAATAATTTCTCTTGGCGTAAAATGTCGCCCTGCTGCTGCATTTGTTTTTTCATTGAACCTGCGTATCAAGTCTTCAAACATATAGCCCATTGCCATTGGCGATATTTTGTCGGGGCTTAACTCAACTCTTGGGTTGCAAAATTTTTCAATGAGTGAAAAGGTAATGCCTGTACTTTCAAAAGTTTCTAATTGATTTCTAAATTTAAACTTACTGATAATGTCTTGTACATTTTCAGAAAAACCATTGAGATAATCTAAAAAATTGGTGTCAATATTTTTAGGGTCTGCCAACAGTTTTTTCATGGTAAACTGTGAGGTGTTGTAAAACGCCAAACCAGTTCCGTGTTGTTCGCTTGTGAGTAGTCCAGATAAGTTGTCTATTTTCCCTTTAAACGCTTCGTGAGTTTTCAGCACTTTGTCTTTGGTGGTTTCAAGTGCCAAGTCTAAACGCCTCAAAACTGTCATTGGAAGTATTACGTCTTGATACTGATTTTCAAGAAACTTATTAATCAATACATCGTCTGCAACTGTCCAGATGAAATTAATGATGGGTTGAAGTGATTGTGTATTTAAACTCATATTGCCTGTCTATGTGTATTGCTTTAAGAAAGCTCCTGAGATAATTTAATTATGTGGTTTGGTTCTTTATAAAGCCTGCTGAAATTTAAATTGTCCAACCGTGGGGTGGTGGGTGGGCTTTGGTGTTCCGTCTTGCAATCTGCTTATATATTTTGTTGAAGCCGATAAAAATTCCGTCCGCTGGGGTGGTTGGGCTGTGCGTTAGCACAAGGCAGGCTCTTTTGCAAGGTTGGCTTGTGTGTGTCGGCTTTGTGTGCCTTGCAAATGTGCCTGACTTGGTTCGTCGGATCGTGTTGGCAAAGTCTTGGATGCTTAAATGTTTGCAGGGTATCGGTTAGGGTGCCTGCCAACAGGTAGGTTTGTGACGCATGATTTTGGATTGGCAATTTGTAACCTGTAATTTTTATTTTCCAAAAAAGAAAATTACAATAAAAACCCCGCCAAAAAAGGCAGGGTTTAAAAAAAATATCTTCTAATGGTTATTTAGCAGGAGGTGTAGTGCTGGCAGGTGTAGCTGGAGTAGATGCTGGAGCCGCTTTTTTAACAGGTGCATTAAAATTGCGGTCTAAATTACTTTTGCTACTTCCTGTGCTAAAAAATAAAACAGATACCAAACACAGTACTGCAATAAGACTCGCAAATATCCAAGTACCTTTTTCCAGTACATCTGTAGTTTGCTTTACGCCCATAAACTGATTACCAAAACCGCCTACATTACCTTGTAAACCACCGCCTTTTGGATTTTGCACCAAAATAAGAAAGCCCAATATGGCTGCTGCAATTACTATCAATACTAAAAATAAAATGGTCATTTTTTAAACTTTTGTTTTTTCTATCAAGGCAGCAAAGTAATGGGATTTTTCGGGATACAACAAACTCAATTTCTGCCATACTTCTATGGCCTGAGATTCCCTGCCCTGCTTCATCAGCACTTCTGCCATACTCTCTGTTAGCACCTCTCCATCCTCTAGCGAACTAGATGCTATATTTTCTACAACTGAGTCGTGTTCTTTTTCGCTCATTTTAGTGGCCGGCAATTTTTTCATTTGCTTTAGCCAATTGGTAAAAGTTTTCAGTTGCTGGCCAAACTTGTCATCAGCCCTTGGCTCCAGCACCAGTTTAATGCCTTGAGATGCAAAATAATCTACAGTGTGATAGATTTCTATAGGAAGCTCCAAAGCATCTTCTGTATTTTCTTCTTTAAACAGTTTGGAAACTACTGCTAGGGATTGGCTTATATTGGTTGCCTCAAACTTTTCGGCAGCAATATCCATTACGTTTTTCAGTTCAGGCTCATGGCGTTCTTTATCTTCTGGGCCGTCTGTATCGTCGGGATCGTAGCTTTCGTTCTGCCAAATTTGTGGTACCTCTATGGCTTCATTTAATGCTACTGCAATCGTTTCGGCTGTTTCGGTGTCGTTCGTTTCAGCCCCTAAAGTTTGTACTATTTTTATTTCACTTACAACAGCTGTTTCTAAAATGGGTTCAGTTGTTGCATCAGCATCAGGCACTTCAGAAACGATTGTGGTATTGCGTTCAGAATCGTTTTTCAGTTCCTCAATTGGCGCTGCTTCAGTTCGAATTGCTGGTTCTGTTGTTCCTAAAGCTACATCATCTGTTTTTGTAATTTCAAATATTTTTACTAAAGCCGTATCCACATTATCCACTACCATTATCGGTTCTTCCTCGTTGGTATTGATGGCTTGTTCTTCTTGTTCTTCTTGTTCTTCTTCTGCCGCCTCTACAAATTTTACAGTAAATATTTCTTCATTCCGGGTATGGGTTTCTATACCCAAATCATAGGTCGCCAATATTTCGGCCACATGTATTTCTTGCTGATGCAGCAGCCAATGTAGCCTTTGCACATCGTTAAAATAAATGGCTGCTTTTTGCGAAGCCAGCTGAAAACCTTCTGTATTTTTTTTGGATGCAGCTTGCAGCAAATGCCCAAGCGAAAACCAGGGATATTGCAGCTGCCACTGGTTTGCACCGGCGTAATGCTGTATTATATTGTTGATTATAGTATCCAAAGTTTTAGCGAAAAGATAAATGTAACGGATAGTTACCATTCTGAGAAAAGTCGGTTGAAAATTTCGTCGGTGATGCCCTTTACAATTTCATCAGTAATACTATTCTCCACTTCCTGTAGGGTACTTTGTCCACTAAAGGGAAACGACTTGCTGATGTCGTATTCTTTCGTGTCGGGTTTCTTATTGTTTTTCAGCGTTACATGGATGCCCACATTAAGGTTGCTGGTGCTTACCTGCTGGTTACTTACGCCTGCTGTAGAAACGTAGTAATCGCTGATGCTACCACTGATTACATAATCGGCTTCATCGCTTGTTGTGCGTTTAAGCTTTGTTTGGGTAACAATTTTTTGCTGAAACCGCTCGTTCAGTTTTGGGGCAAGTTGCGGATTGATGTACCTGGCTTTATTTAAGAAAAAATTTAGTTTTACCGTTTGTATGTCCGGCGGAATACTGATGTCTTTAAAAGTGTATATACCGCAAGAAACGGTTGAAAACAACAAGGTACAAACAACAAGGTAAAGGACAAGATGCCTGGAACGATTATTTAATTTCGGGATTTTGGTAGCTGTATTGGTCATTTTTATTGCTGCTTATGCTTACCATTTTATGGTAAAAAAATTTGGTCAAAATCAGGATGCCTGGTAATTGCCTTCCATTTATTTTTTTTGTGGGCATAGCCCAACTCTATTTGTACAGAGTAAGTATTGTAATACATTTTCTGCTTGTGGACTAGGTTTATGAAAAAACGAATTTTCATATCTATAGGTTTGGGCTACACCCAAAAATGACTTTAGTTATAAGAAAATGCTACCAACAGTACTGGCTTACAGCCATCAAAATTCTGCTCCAAAACTGTTTCAAAACGATACATGATACCATAATTACTTTTGGTCTAAAAAGCTTAATAGTAGCAACCTCATCCGGCCTTCGGCCACCTTCTCCTACAGAGAGGGGAAGCGGAACAAGGGTATGTTGTTGAACGGAGTCCCGTACTACTACGGGATTTACAACGTTCGCCAATATCGCTCCATCAGGGAACGGTTTTCGCCGGGTTAAAAAAAACAAAACTGACAATAAATCAAACTGTTTTACCAATCAACTAATCACTAATCAACCAATCACTAACCCCCTTATTCCTCTATATAATACTCCTTCAATTTCCGGTACAGCGTCCTTTCGCTAATACCCAAATCGGCGGAGGCATCTTTGCGTTTGCCTTTGTGCTTTTTTAGGGCTTTGATAATGAGATCTTTTTCCATATCCATAATGTTAAGGCTCTCTTCCACATTTTCATGTTCATGTATTTCTATACCATTTCCATTGCTGGTATTATTAGGTTGTTGTATAATAACCGGCGATGCATTTTGATACGCAGGTGTGCTATAAGTGGCCGGTGTGTATTCATGTTGTTGTTGTAATTCGCTCAAGGCCGGCTCATTGAAATTAATATTGGCAGCAGCCTTAACAGCATTCGGATTTTGCACCAACTCTACAAACATGCGTTTAAGCTCGGTTACATCCCGTTTCATATCGAAAAAGAGCTTATACAAAATTTCACGTTCGTTAGCAAAAGTGGTTTCACTTACAAAGCCTGCGCCGCCATTGGCCTGCGAGGCTAGCACCATTTGGTTGTTAGCCGGCTGATCGGGAATAAACTCCTTCATTTCCCGGCCACTAACCTGAGGTTTTTTGCTGAGCACGGAGATTTGCTCTGCAATATTTTTTAATTCCCGCACATTACCACGCCAGGGGTAGTTAATTAACATAAGTCTTGCATCATCATCTAGCTGCACGGGGTTGGTGCGGTAGCGTTCTGCAAAGTCTATCACGAACTTTCTAAACAATAATGGAATGTCTTCCTTTCTGTCTCTTAGCGCCGGAATCCTTATTGGCACGGAGTTAAGGCGATAGTACAAATCGATTCTGAATTTACCAGTTCCGGCAAATTCCAACAGATCCCGATTGGTGGCGGCTATTACCCGTACATTGGTTTTCATGGCCTTGCTGCTTCCTACCCGAATGTATTCGCCACTTTCTAAAATACGCAGCAGACG
The DNA here is from genome assembly GCA_043760535.1 of Chitinophagaceae bacterium. Taxonomy (GTDB): domain Bacteria; phylum Bacteroidota; class Bacteroidia; order Chitinophagales; family Chitinophagaceae; genus JAZKFT01. The sequence goes on along the minus strand of JAYUOV010000288.1, from coordinate 19,926 downwards.
GGCCTGCGTACCGAGTGGCAACTCTCCTATTTCATCCAGAAAAATAGTGCCGCCATTAACGGTTTCAAAATAGCCTTTGCGGCTATCTAAAGCCCCAGTAAAACTACCTTTTTCGTGGCCAAATAATTCGCTATCGATAGTGCCTTCGGGTATGGCGCCACAGTTTACGGCTATAAAAGGATTGTGCTTACGGGGCGACAATGAGTGAATGATTTGCGAAAACACTTCTTTACCGACGCCGCTTTCGCCATTTATTAATACGCTCAAGTCTGTACTGGAAACCTGTGCTGCCACATTAATGGCATGGTTTAGCGCCGGGGAATTACCGATAATGCTAAACCTGTTTTTTATGCTTTGTATGTCCATTTAATCTAATTCGTATTTTTTCAAAATTTTCAATACCTCTTCCATTAAAATTGGCAATTTATTTTTACAAATTAACCAAATAGAAGAGTCCTTGATTAAGTCGTAATCATGGGTAAGAATATGTCTAAGTCCTATAATTTTTCGCTTGTCAGTAATTATTATATCCTTATCTATTTTATCAATTTTAAAGATGGCTTCGCCTATGATGGCCAACCTTCTTTCAACTGCATCAATTGTTTTCAAGTCATTTTCATAAATATTCAAACTGTCTATGTTCATTAAATGGCTTTCAATTAAATCGATGGATTGCCTTATATCTTCTAATTATTTCGAAATGTTTTTATCCATACACTTTTACCATTTGTCTGTTTACATTGTCAAGAAAATACTTGTTTTGGATTTTCTCTTTTGCCACTAAATCCACTTTCCTCCCTAAAATTTTTTCAAGGCTAAATAAAAAATCGAAATAGTCGAAAGGGGAAAGTGGTAACCCTTCTTCGTCTTTTTTGTAAGTGAAAATAAAATCAACATCACTTGAAGGCTTAAATCCTTCATCTGTAAGAGCAGAGCCAAACAAATACAAAGTTTCTACCTGTTGCTCTTTGCACAAAAGCTGAATGTTTGTTTTATTATTTTCTATCAATGCATTCATGTTCTTACATTTTTATTTTACCTAACAATGTTCCCTGTGTACAACTTTCAATTTCCACATGTACGTAATCGCCTGCATTCAGCGGGTATGCTTCTTTGGCAAAAACCACCACTTTGCTTTGTCCGGTGCGGCCCATCCAATCAGTGTCACTTTTTTTGCTGTTGCCTTCTATCAGTATTTTAAATGTTTTTCCTACATCTGCTTTAAAACTTGCCAGGCTAATACGGTTTTGTAACTGTACTATTTCTTCTAGCCTTCTCTTTTTTACATCAAGGGGTACATCGTCTTCGTAGCGGCGTTCGGCAAGGGTTCCGGGTCTTTCGCTGTAGAAGTACATGTAACTGTAATGGTATTTGCAGTATTCCATCAGGCTCAGCGTTTGCTGATGGTCTTCTTCAGTTTCGGTACAAAAGCCGCTTATCATATCGCTGCTAATGCCACAGTCGGGAATAATTTCCCGGATGCGATCCACTTTGGCCATATACCATTCACGGCTGTAAGTACGGTTCATTAGTTGTAAAATACGGCTGCTGCCACTTTGCACCGGCAGGTGTATATAATTGCAAATATTTTCGTATTTGGCCATGGTGTGCAGCACATCATCGGTAATATCTTTTGGGTGCGATGTGCTGAAACGAACCCGCAGCAAAGGAGAAATCATGGCCACCCGTTCCATTAGTTTGGCAAATGTTATGGTTTCATCTTTGGCTTCGTCTATAAAATAATAGCTATCTACATTTTGGCCAAGCAGCGTTACTTCTTTAAATCCGCGGTTAAATAAATCCTCACATTCGGCGATAATACTGTCAGCATCCCGGCTTCTTTCTCTGCCACGGGTAAAAGGCACTACGCAAAAACTGCACATATTATTACAGCCACGCATAATGCTTACAAAAGCCATAATTCCGTTGCTGTTCAATCGTATGGGTGAAATATCGCCGTAGGTTTCATCACGGCTCAATATTACGTTTACGCCTTTTTGGCCACCTTCTGCTTCTTCCACAAGGCCGGGTAAAGAGCGGTACGCATCAGGGCCTACCACCATATCTACCAGCTTTTCTTCTTCCAGAAATTTAGATTTCAGCCGTTCGGCCATACAGCCCAAAACGCCTACCAATGTGCCTGGCCGGGCTACTTTTAGTTTACGAAATTCGGTTAATCTTTTGCGAACCGTTAGTTCTGCCTTTTCTCTTATGGAGCAAGTATTAATAAGTATCAGGTCTGCGTCTTCAGCATTTTTAGTAGCTCCAAAGCCATTGTCGTTTAGTATGGAAGCTACGATTTCGCTGTCGGCAAAATTCATGGCGCAGCCATAGCTTTCTATATAAAAATGTTTTTTATACAAAACCGCTGCTATAGAAAATGGTGCAAATGCCTCACCCTGCCTTGCCTCGTCGTGTACTTTTGTATCTGCTACATCCAACATGGTAGTAATAATTAGAAACCGGTTTTTTTACCGAATGGGCAAAGATAATAGTTAGGGGTTTATGGTGACGATATGGCAGTAACATTCGTTTATACAAAACTGTTAGTTATTATCATCACTGCAATGAAAGGTTATGCTGTATAAAGCAGTTTCGTTTAGTTTAAGAAAAAACGCCCAACTAACTTGTTACTTCTTCAGCAATTTGTCAAGTGTCTTTTTATCAATCTGCTTTCTGGTAGTTTTTTTAGGCGTACTGTTTTTATTTAGTTGCCACGAAATGGTAAACCGGTAGTTTTTAGTTCGTGTACTGTTAAAGCTTTCCAGGGCAAAATTGGCACCATAGGTATATGTGCGCAACTGCGATGTTCTAAAGGGGTCGGTCACGTTAAAACCAAGCACTAGCCTACGGTGCATAAATTTGTGCTGTACACCAAAGTTCATGGTAAGGTTACTGCGGCTGCGGCCCTGCGGATCGGCAAAAGAACTAAAACGAAAGTTACCATCCATTGTAAAAACATTGGTAAAAAGTACATTATAATTAAGTGATGTATAAAACGAACCGCCATTGCGATATTTGTACAAGCGCTTTTGTTGTTCGCCATACTGGTTGTAAGTATAACCCGAACTGGCATTTAACCTAAAAGATTTAGAGAAGGTATAACCGCCCCAAATACTGGCTTCATACTCTTGCCGGTTGTCAATGTTTTGATAGGTTACAAATGTTTTTCCATCGGTTTGCAAGCTGCGTATAGTGTTGAAAATATTTTTGATATTGTTATAACCCACAGAGCCATTTATATAATACTTGCCTTTGGTAATCGTATAATTTAGGTCAAAATTATCGGCTACGGAGGGGTTGAGAACTGGATTGCCAAAACGCAAATTATATGGATCGTTATAATCTATTGCTGGATTCAGTTCGCCAATGCCGGGCCTCCGGATGGATTTGCGATAAACAAGGCTGATATTGTTGTTATTTTTAAAGTCTTGCCGCAGCGTTAGCGATGGGAGTAGGTTCCAGTAACTGTTTTTACTGTTGGTAAAATTAGTTTTGAAAGTAAAAGCAAAATCGGTTTCCTCCGCCTGTAGGTTGGCAATAATGCGTAGCTTTTGTTTAAGTGTAATAGAAAGACCAGCCCTTACTGTAAATATATTTTGTACAAACTTAAAATCGGTGCTCAGCAGGTTATTTACAACAAGCGTATTCTCGGGTTTTCTAAGAAAAGAAGTCGTAACCACATTGTGGTTGTTATTACCATTCCATGTGGCACCGGTGCTAAAGCTCCAGCCTTTTATAGCCAAGGGTTTATCGTAATTTATGCGCAGGGAATAGCTGCCCACATTGTTGCGCCCCTGCTGGTTTTGCGTACTATCCACACCTGTGGGCATACGCGTATTTGGGTTCTGAAACTGCTGAAAATAATCCCGGTCGTTATGGTTATTGCCTATTGTATAGCCACCAATAATCCGGAGCACTTCGCCTGGTTTTTTACTTTTCCAAACCACAGAAGGTTGCAGGTTCAGGTTTATATTATTACCGTTGGTGCCTGTGCTGCGTTTGCTTAATCTGTACAGTATTTCGTAGCGGTCAATATTGCTGTATTCTGTAAAGCCATTGTTGTTAAAATGATTGCTATTAGCCTGCACTACCATGCTGTATTGCCATTGTTTGGTAGCATCATAATCCACCTGAAAACGGATATTGGGCCGGGCATTCTCATTGTTGCTTAGGCCATCGGTGTTGAATTTATTAGTGCTATCGGCATAAATATTTTGGCGGTAGCTGTAGCTAGTACCTTTTAACTGACTGGCGGCAACGCCCACCGCGGCATTGATACTCACTTTTTTATTGCGGTAACTGATATTGCCATTTAAGTTGCCTTCGCCTCTTGTACCAATGCCCAGGGTTACTTTTCCCGTTATGCCAATGCGGCCTTTTTTAGTAACAATGTTTATAACGCCGCCCTGCTCCGAGGCGAACTGTGGTGGTGGGTTGGTCATCAGTTCTATACGGTCTATTGATCCGCCAGGCAGGCTTTCAAGCAGATCACTTAATTGCTGTGCATTTAAATCCACAGGTTTATCGTCTATTAATATTTTGGGTTCTTTTCCTTTTAATAAAAGTTTGCCATTGGGGTCGTTACTAACAAGTGGCATATTTCGTAAAATTTCAGCGGTATTGCTGCCAGCCGTTAAGGCCGATTCGCCAACATTGTACACTATTTTACCGTCTTTATTTTCTATCAATGGCTTTTCAGCAAAAACAATCACATCCTGTAAAAACTCATTTTTGTTACTCAGTTTTATGTCTCCGATATTAAAATCGTAGCGTTCGGCACGTATGTATATACTATCAATAGTAACTGTTTTGTAGCCTGTAATGCTAAGCACTATTCGGTAATAGCCAAAAGGCAGGGTTACAATTTCAAAGCCGCCATCTGTTCCGGTAACAATAGAACGGTAGTAACCGGAATCGTTCATTAGGCTTATTGTTACCGTAGTAGATGCCAGCCCTTTACCCGTTTCATTATCCAATGCATTGCCGGTAATAATACCTACTTCATTTTTATTAGATATTTTTTGTGCAAAAGTATTTTGATTGTAAAAAAATAAGAAGAATAAAAATAAGGTGCAAATTTTCATCTGCCCGAAGGTAACAGTAGTGGGTTGTATAGCTACGCTGCAATTACAGGAATGGTTGATTAAACCATAAACTTCCATCTTACAACCAACTTTAGAGTGAAAGATTGGTAAAACCTGGTAGGTTTTGCATATAAACCCAGAACGCAATAATCTGTGCGAATCCACTAAATTCCTAACTTTTATTTGGTAATTACTGCCGCTTTGGTAACCGGCACCCTCTACTTTATTATAGACTTTGTAAACGATACATTACCCCAAAGACACTTTAAAAAAAAGGTACGAATTTTTTATAAAAATAATTACACAATACAATATGTATAAACATAAAATTTATCCGCCACCTATTGGTTTTGCAACCCTTTTATGGAATACTGCATCATAGTATTTCAAACAAAAAAAATGAACCGTAAACAATCCTCAATACTGTTTTGTATCTTAATGGATCTTGTGGGCTACATCACATACGCCATTCCCGGATTGGGAGAATTTGGAGATATTTTATGGGCACCGGTTTCCGCAATCATCTTCTTTATAACATTTGGAGGCTTTAAAGGCGCTATAGGTGGCATACTAAATTTTACAGAAGAGCTACTGCCAGGCACCGATTTTATACCAAGCTTTACAATTATGTACCTGATGCAAAAAAACAGACAAGCTACACAGTTAACTACTTAAAAGATGCCTAGTTATTATATAAAAAGCACCACCAATACAAGTTTATTCATAACCGTTCCATTTAATCCTTCAGCTCCTCATCTATCCAATGGTCAATCATTTTTTCTAAAATAGACAAAGTAACCGTGCCTTGTGATAATACCTTGTCATGAAAAGAGCGAACATCAAATTTGTTTTTCAGTTTATCTTCTGCCCTTTTCCGTAGCTCTTTTATTTTAAGCTCCCCTATTTTATAAGCCAATGCCTGCCCGGGCCAGGAAATATACCTGTTGATTTCGGTGTTTACTTCGTGCAATGACAGTGCTGTATTTTCCGCTAGGTAATTTACAGCTTGCGTGCGGGTCCAATTTTTTGTGTGGATACCTACATCTAAAACCAACCTGCAAGCCCGCCACATTTCGTATGTAAGGCGGCCAAAACGGCTATATGGATCTTTGTAAAAACCCATTTCGTAACCCAAGTATTCACTGTACAAACCCCAGCCTTCACCAAATGCATTGATGTACAAATTCTTTCGAAAGTCGGGCAGGCTATCCATCTCCTGTGCCAATGCAGTTTGCAAGTGATGGCCGGGTACAGCTTCGTGAAGGGTTAACGACTCTAAAGTGTATAATGTGCGGCTTTTAAGGTTGTAAGTATTTACCCAATAATGCCCTGCATTTTTGCCTTTAATATTGGCACCCGAATAACGGCCTGCAGTGTAAGAAGGAGCTAAATATTCAGGCACGGCTTCCACACCATAAGGTTGCCGCGGCAGCTTGCCAAACAACGAAGGCAACATACCATCCGCTTTTTTAGCTATATAAGAAGCTTCTTTTAGAAGTGCTTCTGCTGTAGTTGGATAAAATTTGGGACTACTTCGCAAATAAGCAATAAATGCTTTAAAATTTCCTGAAAATTTCACCTCTTTCAGAATAAGTTCCATTTCATTTCTAATACGGCTCACCTCTTTTAAACCTATCTGAAACACCTCTTCAGATGTAAGATTGGTGGTGGTATAATGGTGTACTTTTTCTTCGTAAAAAGTTTTTCCATTAGGAAAATTTGAAGCACCCAAAGTGGTTCTTGTTGTAGGTAAATATTCAGTATCGAAAAAGAATTTAATTTTTTTATACGATGGTATCACTTCTTTGTTAATAGCTTCAGTTGCGGCGGTTACTAAGATTTTCCAATCTATTTCATTTATTCCAAGAGGCTTTTTGGTAAAGGGTTTAAAGAAAACAGACTTGCTTACATCGCTTACAATATGCTGTTGGTAGGTAGCCTCGTAGCCTTTTAAAATAATCTTTGGTTGGCATATTCCCAGCTGTAAACCAGTACGCATTAATGCAAGATGCTGCGTTACATAACGCGGAATATCTTTTAAAAAAATCAGGTACCTTTCTGCATCTTTCTTTGTTGTAAACTTTTGTTTTGCCCGGCCTGCAATAGATGTGTGAAAACCTTCATCACTCAGAATTGGATTGAGATATTCTTTGTATTTATAAGTGGTTATCTGTTCTTCCACCACATAAGTAATCAGGTTCAGATTAATCTTATCGCTTAGCGAAAGTGAATCAAAATGAATGAGGTGGATCTTTTCATTTACAGTTTTATAAAACTGGTAACGGCGTAAAAAATCAGCTTCGGAAAACGAACCCAAAGGATGCACTGTTTCAGTTGTGTCTGATGGGAATTCTATTTCCTCAAAAGCCTTTATTTCTGTAATAACCGTAGCTATTTTAGAACTGGCAGCAGCTGAAGATTGAGCATAGCATAAAGTAATGGCTAACTGAAAAATGAGTAGGAATGGAATTGATTTCATGGTGCATTTAAAAGTATCGTAAATTAATGGAGTAGCGCCTTAAGAAAAACTAAATGAAATAAATTGTTACATTTTAAGTAAGCAATCAAAAACAAAATTGGGGGGTGAAAGAAAATATGTAGGATAATTATTTAACTTTTACCCCTTGAGTTTTGTTTTAAAAAAAACAACCAAAAGCTTATCGGCTACAACAGTACAAAGCTTTGATAGCTGCCAAAACCATACATTTGCGATCTTAAAAAACAAGTAATTATGAGCAACAGAACATTCACCATGATTAAGCCCGATGCCTTTGGAAAAGGTTATACTGGCGGTATTTTAGATCAAATTATAGGTGCCGGCTACAAAATTGTAGCTATGAAAATGACAAGACTGAGCAAAGAAAAGGCCGGTGAATTTTATGCCGTTCATGCCGAACGCCCTTTTTACGGCGAGCTGGTGAACTTTATGAGCAGTGGCCCAATTGTAGCCGCTATTCTTGAAAAAGAAAATGCAGTGGAAGATTTCCGCACATTAATTGGTGCTACCAACCCTGCCAATGCTGCAGAGGGCACCATCCGTAAAAATTATGCAGCTTCTGTAGGCGAAAACGCCGTACACGGCAGCGACAGCAACGATAATGCAAAGATTGAAGGCGACTTCTTTTTTAGTATGCTGGAAAGATAATTGACTGACTTTAGTGCTAATAAAGCGCCATTTCTTTTAAGAAGTGGCGTTTTTGTTTTAAGCCTATTTCTAATAAAGGCCCTTGTTTTCTTTCAGCTTTTTGATGGTATTTAAAATTTTGCCTTGGTAAAAATGATAGTACGCCCAGTAAGCCTTTTGCTAATGCACCAAATAGGTTTCTACAATAATATTAGTATGGGCTTACTATATTACAAACAGGTACTTGTTATAGATTAGTTAGGTTTGCAGCCAATCAAATTAAAGAATTTAATGTCAGAGATTTTTATACTGTTACTATTAATGCTTATAAACGGCCTGTTTGTAATGAGCGAAATAGCCTTGGTAAGTGCCCGTAAAACCAAACTGGAACAACTGGCCAACAAGGGAAACATTAATGCAAAAGCGGCACTAAAACTGGCCGAAAACCCTGAAGTATTTTTATCCACCGCTCAAATATTTATCACCCTAATTGCCATACTTACTGGTTTGTACTCTGGTGAAAAATTTGGCGGCAATCTGCAGCCCTATCTCGAAAAGATAGCACTACTAAAGCCTTATGCAGAAACACTTTCCACTGTTTTTATCGTTATTATTGTTACCTTTCTCTCTATCATATTGGGCGAATTATTGCCAAAAAGAATCGGCCTTTTACGAGCAGAAAAAATTGCAATGGCTTCGGCACAGCCTATGCGTTTATTGGCCATCGCCACCTTTCCTATTGTATGGTTGCTAAATAAAATAACCAGGGTTATTTTTAAATTATTCAACATAAAAACCAGTAAGGATAGTGTAGTTACTGAAGAAGAAATAAAAGCCATGATAAGCGAAGGCACAGAGCATGGCGAAATTGATGAAGCCGAACAGCAAATTATTGAAAGGGTTTTTCACTTGGGCGACAGAGCCATTACATCGCTAATGACGCACCGTAGTGATATTATTTGGCTAGAGTACAATGGTAACATCAGCGACCTTAAAAAGCAGATCGATCCGTATCCGCACAGTGTTTATCCGCTTAGCGAAGATGAAATTGACAATATTAAAGGTATCGTTCAATTAAAAGATATTGTTTTTGCCCCAGAAGATATGCCGCTAAAGGATTTTATGAAACAGCCTATGTTTGTGCCAGATAATAATACTGCGTATCAAGTAATGGAAAAATTTAAGCAAACTAAAGTTCACTCGGCTTTTATTGTAGATGAATATGGCACATTGCAGGGCATGATAACCCTTAACGATATATTGGAAGCCATTGTAGGCGATATACCCGAACAAGGCGATGATGATTATGAAATTATAGAAAGGAAAGACGGCACCTACCTTGTTGACGCACAACTACCTTTTTACGACTTTCTGGCTAAATTTGATAAAGAAGAATGGCGGGATGATGAACAGATGTACGACACCATTGCCGGTTTTGTAATCCACCACCTGGAACGCATACCTGTTACCGGCGATACTTTTGAATGGCGTGGTTTTAGTTTTGAAATAATAGATATGGACAGCGCCAGGATTGATAAACTACTAGTTACTTTATCGGAAGAATTAAAAGCGGAGATTGAAAATTAGCAGTAGTTGATTGCAAATAGTTAACTTGTAGTTACAGGTTTTAAGTAATATTTTCCAAATTCCACAGTTATAATAAAGTTAGTGGTAAACGCAGATTTTGATGATTTTCTGATTGTGTTTTAAAATTGAAGTCAATCCAAACAATTAAATAAATCATGGTGTAGACAGTTTCAACTTGATAGAAGAGAAAATAAGAATTGTGGAGCGTAATTAAAATACTAAATTATATAGCAAAATAAAGAAACAATCTTTATTTTGCTATAATTAGAGTTTTAAAAATGAGCGACATAAAATTATTTGAAAGTAAAAAAGTACGCAGCCAATGGAATGCCGAAAAGGAAATATGGTATTTCAGTGTAATTGACGTGGTAGAAATATTAACCAATAGTAGTAACCCCAGAGATTATTGGTTTAAAATGAAGGTAAGAGTAAAAACAGAAGATGGACTTGAACTGTCGACAATTTGTCGACAGTTGAAAATGAAGGCTTCTGATGGTAAAATGCGTGAAACAGATGTAGCAGATACCGAAACCTTGCTTCGCATTATCCAATCCATCCCATCACCAAAGGCTGAACCATTTAAGCAGTGGCTTGCAAAAGTTGGATATGAACGTATGCAGGAAATATCAGACCCAGGCCAAAGCATAGATAGGGCCAGAGAAAATTGGCAAAAACTTGGCAGGAGTGAAAAGTGGTTTCAGCAGCGAATGACGGGACAAGAAACCCGAAATAAGCCAACAGATTATTGGAAAGAAAGCGGTGTAGAAAAAGCGGATGAATTTGCTTTGCTCACCAATATCATACATCAAGAGTGGACAGGTTTAAGTGTTAAAAAGCACAAAGAAATAAAGGGATTAAAATCTCAAAACCTACGAGACCATATGAGTGAAGCCGAATTAATTTTTACGGCTCTTGCAGAATTATCTACCAGACAAATTGCCGAAACAGAAGAAGCAAAAGGTCTGCAAGAAAATGCAAAAGCCAGCAAAAAAGGTGGAAAAATTGCCAAAGATGCAAGGCTGCAATTAGAAGAACAAACAGGTAAAAAAGTAGTAACCAGTGAAAATTTTTTACCAACAAGTAGAGAGAAAAAAAAGTTGAAATAGATCAATTGGTTTGCCAACTTTACGACCTTTTGGAAGAGGAAATTCCAGCAGTTGAAAATAGCACAAAATAAAATAGATGAAAGCAAACGAATTACAGATAAATAACTTTTTACAAGCACCTAATGTGCAATTTGTAATTCCTGTATATCAACGAAACTATGACTGGACAAATACCGAATGTAAAGAACTACTAAACGATATTATATCAGTAGAAACAGAAGACAGAGGAACACATTTTATTGGTAGCATTGTATTTGTACACGAAGGCACTTACAGCACAAGTGAAGTAAAGGAATTAGTTATCATAGATGGACAACAGCGACTAACAACCATCAATATTTTGTATGTGGCATTGTACCGCTTCGCCAAAGAAAGCGGTAAGGCACAGGATGCTGAACGTTTATACAATATGTTTTTAACCAATCAGTATGTTAAGAACGAATCGAGCAAACTAAAGCTAAAACAAACCGACACCAACTCATTAGCATTTAAAGCCATTATGCTTGGTACCGATAGCGAATCAAGTGCATTTTCGAATGTTACAGAGAACTACAACTACTTTAGAAGTGCAATAACAGATGATACTTTTGAATTAATTTTAAGAGGTTTAAATCGTTTGATATTTGTAGAAATATCTTTAGAAAGAGACAAAGACGACCCACAACGAATTTTTGAAAGTTTGAACTCCACAGGATTAGATTTATCACAATCTGATTTGATACGAAATTTTATTTTGATGGACTTGCCCCCAAGAGACCAAAACAGAATTTTTGAAACCATTTGGAATCCGATTGAAGAAAATGCAAAAGATTTAGTGAAGCAAAGTTCTTTAGTATCAGATTACATTAGAGATTATCTGACGCTTCGTAACAAAAAAATACCCAATAAAAATAAAGTTTACGCAGAGTTTAAAAGTCTTTACGCTAACAAAAAAGATGAAGCCTACCATCAGGAACTCGAAAACATAAAATCGTTATCCATTCATTATAAAAAGTTTGTAAATCCTACAACCGTTGCAGATGGAAGCATCAAAAAGGAATTAGAATACATTAATCGCTTAGAAATAAATGTGGCATATCCGTTTTTGCTTCAAGTATTTGAAGACACCGAAAACGGATTGCTTGCAAAGGAAGAATTAATTAAAGTTTTAAAATTGATTCAAAGCTATGCTTGGCGAAGGTTTATTGTAGGCTTGCCTACCAGTTCATTAAACAAGATTTTTATGACATTGTATTCGGAAGTGGATACGGAGGAATATTATGATTCTATTGCAAAGGCTTTACTTAAAAAGAAAGGAAGTGCAAAATTTCCAAGCAATGAAGATTTAAAAACTGCTTTGAAGGACAAGGATTTGTATAACACCCAACCAAAAAACAGAAACTATCTGTTTGAAATGTTGGAGAATTACAACAACCGAGAATATGTAAATACGAGTAACGAACAAATTACTATTGAACACATTTTTCCAAGAAATCCGAATGAAAATTGGAATACTGATTTATCATCGGAAGAGTATTTTACTTTCAAAGAAAAACATTTAAATACTATTGGAAACCTAACACTTTCTGGCAACAACGGAGCATTAGGCAACAAATCATTTTTGGCAAAAAAGGAAATGAATATTGATGGAAATGAACAAGGCTATCAATTCAGCAGATTGTGGTTAAATTCCTTTTTGAAATCAATTGATACCTGGAATGTTTCAAAATATGAAGAAAGACTAAATATCATTTATGAACGTTTCTTAAAAATTTGGGAGTTTCCAGATGTGGTAATTACTGAAAGTGACGAATCAGAAGAACAAAATATTTTTGATGCCGAAAGTCCAACACATAAAAAATTGGAATACTTTATTTTTGAAAACACAAAGGTTGAAGAAGATACAATTGCCCAAATGTATTTTTATGTAATTAGAAACCTTTATGAAAAGAACTCCCAATTATTATTAAGCAATCAGGATGTTTTTAAAATAACGAGAAACGCTTCTGATTTCAGAGCATCGCAAGAAGTAATTAATGGTTGGTATATAGAATCAAACATAGACAGTAATTCTAAATTCGCTATTCTAAAGAAGTTACTTTCATTGTTTGAAATGGAAGATGAATTGTTAATAAAATATGTGTCAAGCACTGAAAGCGAAATAGAACCGAATCGTTTTGGAATCAGAAAAAAGTATTGGCAACAAATTTTACCTCTTTTAAATCATACAAATTTATTCGAGAATGTAAGCCCGTCAAAAGACCATTGGTTAAGCACCGGAGCAGGTATTGGTGGACTTGCGTTTACACTTATCATAACAAAGTCGAACATAAGAATAGAGTTAGGTATTTCTACATCAAGCAAAGAGAAAAATAAAGTTTACTTTAAAAAGCTATTCAAAAACAAAGACGTTATTGAGCGATCATTTGGCAATCCTTTAGTTTGGGAAGAATTACCAGACAATAAAATGAGTAGAGTAAAATTTGAATTACAAGATGTTAACTTATTCAATGAAACAGATTGGCAAAAAATGAATGACTTTTTTGTACGCTATCTTCCAAAGTTTGAAAGTGCAATACAACCGTTTATTAAGAATTTAAAATAATTCAACCAGACAACAATGCCGCCATTTGCATTCATACACATTTGCAAGCCACATACCGAAGGTGCGGCACAAAAGAGTATAGCCTGCCCAACAGCACAAGGACAGTGCAAACTCGACACAACAGACCATTGACCGAAAGAAGGGCAGCCGACACTAACACGGGTTTGGCAAAAGTGGCGGTGTCGTTCTCTGTAGACAGTTATGTATTAAAAATCGCCACCTTCACCAAGCCGTAAAACTTACTAATCAACTAAATAACATGTTCGAAAATTGGAAAAACATTATACCTGCAGATTTTAGCAATGGCAGCCGTGTTTGGATTTACCAGAGCAGCCGCTTGTTTTTTATGAGCGAAGCTTTAGAAATAGAAGTGATGATGGAAGATTTTGTGGCCGGCTGGCTTAGCCATGGTGCTACAGTAAAAGGTTATGCCAATTTACTTTTCGGCCAGTTTGTAGTTATTATGGCCGATGAAGCCCAAACCGGCGTAAGCGGATGCAGCACAGATAGTTCGGTAAGGCTTATAAAACAAATAGAAGTGCAATTTAAAGTAACCATGTTCGACAGAATGAACCTGGCTTTTGTAATAAAAGACAAAGTACAAATGCTACCACTAGCCCACCTAAACCATGCTTTGGAAAACGATTTTGTAAATGCCGAAACCATCTACTTTAACAACACCGTATTGAATAAAAAAGACCTGTTGGATAAATGGTTGATTCCGGTAAAAGAAAGTTGGCTTGCGGGTAGGTTGCCACAAAAAACGGCTGCTACAAATGGTTAATTTTCTGGGCTTTTATCCAAGCTCCAGAACTGTAAACCAATAGCCCTGATGGCAAACTTTATCAGTTACCACCACGTGTATTTTATGGTTAAATAAAGGGCAGTTAAGTACTAATGTATGAAACTCACCGTTTTCTCCACAGGCATCTACACCTAATGCTTCTAATTCATCTATCAGTTTGGTAGTTAATATTTTACCAAGAAACTTTTTGCCCATTACTTCATTACAGCTAACTATCATGGTAACAATTCCTGCTGCCAGCATTTGTTTTACAAGGCTGCGACGGTCTTGCTGCCACAATGGAAGGATGGCTCGTATGCTAGCGGCAGCACACACTTTTTCTTCCCAATCCCGGTGTGCCTGCAGGTCAATATCTCCAAAAACAGCACATTGCAGCTTATGGGTTTCGGTTAATTCTTTTAGTGCAGTAATAAACTTTTGTTCATAATCATTCCAACTGCTGCTAATTGAGCGTAGCGGTATATTCATGGCAGCAGCTTGTACCTCCAATATCGCCAATGGAATACCATGAGACCTTGAAATTTTACCTTCTTCATTCAATACATTCAGCAGTACAGCAGGTTTCAGGCCTTGTTCCATTGCTTTTATAAAAGCGAAACAACTGTCTTTTCCACCACTCCAACTACACAAAAACGCTTCTTTCATTTGGTAAAAAGATTGGTGGTTTCGGCTTCGTAGCCTTCGTCTGTTACATGTGGTCCGTTATCTGCTGCCATAGTTGCTAGCTCGTCGCACCGGTTATTAAATGGGTTATTGGCATGGCCTTTTACCCAAATAAATTTTACTTTAAAATCTTTTGCTATCCTGTGGTATTCAAGCCATAGGTCTTTGTTTTTTTTGCCTCCGGCAAAATTGGTTGCTATCCATTTTTTTAGCCAGCCTTTTTCTACAGTGTTTACCACATATTGGCTGTCGCTGTAAATGGTTACTTCGATTCCTGCTTTTTTAAGTGCTTTTAGCCCTTCTATTACGGCCATCAGCTCCATCCTGTTATTGGTAGTATATCGGTAGCCCTGGCTGAGTTCTTTTCTGTATTGGCCGGCCATTAAAATAGTTCCGTAACCGCCCGGCCCCGGATTGCCACGGCTGGAGCCATCGGTATAAATTGTAACCATGTTTATTCTCTTTCTAATGTAGTATTGGGATAACGAAACCTTTTTATTTCTTTACAAAACGGATTGAGGAATAAATTGTCGAGTGCTATAAACTCAAACTTTTTTAATTCGGGTCCAGATTTATTATAGCGCTTAGGGTCAAAATTTTTTCGAACGGTTACAGGTAATATCACCCTATCGTTTGTTGCGGTTTTCAATCCCTTGTACACCATTTCTGCACAGTAGAGTTTGTCGTCTGTTTTTAAATCAAAGTCTTTGTCAAACAATGTTTTATCCGCCATAAATCCGTATATAATTGCCTGCATTTTTACGATTTCGTCTGTATGTAATTGGTACCTAAAAATGCCATAGCGGCTCTTTTTAATTGGGCTAACAAACGATTCAAATCTTTCCCTTTCCATCAGATCCGAAGGGTTTTCGTCACCGGCCATTAAATGGTACACATACCAGGCCGAGTCTTCGAAATAGACTATACCACAATGCGAATAGGATTTATCGGTAACAGAAAAATTTCTAAGGGATGCACTTATTACATCATCATCTGTACGTAATATTAGGTCTCCGTTTTGTAATAACAGTTTGCCTTCACTTATGGCCAAAGCAGGTTCAGTAAACTTGCTATTAACAACAGGCCGCTGTTCCCTTTGCATACAGGAAATTACCTGAAACAGCAGCACACAACAACAAATAATGCATCGTAAACCCTTCATAGTAAGTGCAAAAAAAACAACCAACCGTTTAAGCAGGTTGGTTGTAAATATGATGATGTAATAAAATTATTTTGCGCTAACAAAAGCTACACTATCTATACCAATACCTTGCGAATTGGGACCTAAAGGACCTCCATTTGACACATAATATCGGAATGCAAACCTACGCTCGGCCGGTGCTGGCAAACCGCTCAATGTAAGTGTATATTTTGTCCAGCGCTGCGGGTAACTGTTTGGGCCTGTTTTGGCTAAAGTAGGATTGATATCCAGTAATAGGGTTCTAAAATCTCCTACCGAAGAAGAATCGCTGCCTACATTATCAGTTCCATTTATTGGGTTTAGTCTCACTTGCAATCTTTCAGCAACGCCTGTACCTATTTGCGATCCTGTATAAAAAATAATCTTGTCGCCGTTCTTGATCATTGTTTTTGGCGATATTAACCAGGCACTAAGCGTAGCTACACCAAAGCCGCAATTAGAAGTGGCTAAAATAAAATCCCTGCCGCTGTATAAATAAGATTGAGGATTAAGAATGCCATTACTTAACCCTTTCTTACTTTCGTAATAAGCATAAGCTTGTGTCCATGTTTCTACACCTATCGGTTTGGAATTGTTTACGGTAACCCATCCCTGACGGTGGGCAGCAGCAATACTATCAAAATCTTGAACCCAGGAAACATCTGCAAGCATTGCTGGAGCGGTTACATCATTTTCTTCACAGGCAGTAAAGCTTATTATGCTAACGAGTGCAGCACCTAATAAAAATTTATTTTTCATTATTGTTAAGTCTTTTGTTTAAAATTATTTGCTGATGTATTCCACTTTATCAATACCAAGAATACTTACTCTTAATCTTGCAAGAATTACCGCTACCTGACTGGAAGGTGCAGTATTTGGAGCCCCCCAAATATTGCCTCTTGTACCAGGCAACATAGAACGGAAAGCAAAACGACCTTTCGTTGGTTTGTCCAAACCATAAACAGTTACTTCGAAACGAGTCCAGTTTCTAGAGGGAAAAGCATTCAAACCCCTAACAATGTAGTTCGGATTGATATCTAAGAGTAAAGAAGAAAAATCTCCCGACTCTTCTAGCGAATAGCCAACATTAGTAAAGCTTGCGTTGGTTTTGTTAAGCCTTACCTGCAACCGAGCTGTTGTGTCGCAGCGAGTATAAAAAATAATCTTGTCACCATTTTTCATCAGCGTTTCCGGAGATACTGCCCAATTATTAATCCACATAGCAGCGTAGTCTTCGGCAAAACCACTTGGAGCTGGAAAATTTCCGTTAGCAGCCCAGCAGTTAGATAAATAACCTTCTCTGGTAGCTTTAGAAGAAAAAGCACCGAAGGAGAAATTCATATTTCCGTTTTTCCAATCTGGGTGATAAATAATATCATCGGTGTGCGGGTAAATAGGAAACTGAGACGTATAATCTACCCAAACTCTACCAAATGGGGTGCTGTGATTCAGAAATCTCCAACCTCTGTCCCAGGCAGATTGCAACGTATCGAATTCTTCTGTAAAAGAGTTATCGGGTGGTGGTGGTGGTGTTAGATTGGTATCATCCACACAAGCTGTAAAAAACAATGTGAGAGACACACCAATACCCGCAAGAATGTTGCATAAAGCTCTTTTTCTCATAATGTAGCTGGTTAGTTCTTAATTAATTTGATGTGTGAAAGTAATGATTAATTCCGAATACCAAAAAAATGTTAAATTCTCAATCTATGCACATATTCACACAACTTATACTTGAAACACACCTGTTTGCATAGCTGGCATGTGCGGATTTTGATTAGCAGCCCTAATGCCCTCGGATATCAGCATTCTGGTATCGGCCGGATTTATGATCTCATCTACCCAAAGCCTTGAGGCAGCATAAAGTGGCGATGTTTGTTTTTGATACCGTTGCATAATCGTATCCAGCAACGTTTTTTCATCTTCGGGGCTTACTACTTTGCCTTTTGCCTTCATGCCTGCCACTTGTATTTGTAGCAATGTTTTTGCTGCTTGCTCTCCACCCATTACGGCTATTTTGGCCGTAGGCCAGGCATAAATAAACCGTGGGTCGTAAGCTTTGCCGCACATTGCGTAATTACCAGCACCGTAACTATTGCCAATAATAATGGTTATTTTAGGTACTACACTATTGGCTACAGCATTTACTAGTTTTGCTCCATCTTTAATAATACCGCTGTGTTCGCTTCGGCTGCCTACCATAAAACCTGTAACATCCTGCAAAAAAACGAGTGGAATTTTCTTTTGGTTGCAGTTGAGTATAAAACGGGCTGCTTTATCTGCACTATCGTTGTAAATAACGCCACCCAATTGCATTTCGCCTTTCTTGCTTTTAACAATTAATCGCTGATTGGCAACTATACCTACTGCCCAACCTTCTATTCGGGCATAGCCACAAACAATCGTTTTGCCATAATCTTTTTTAAACTCATCAAAAGAACTTGTATTCTCCTGCTGCTTTGTATCTTTTTCCAGATGGGTTGATGCATCTACAATCCGTTCTATTATTTCCCTAATGTCGTAGGGTTTTGCATTCCTTTCAGGAAAAATACCATACAGTTCACTGGCATCTTTAGCTGGCAATTGCGATAGAATCCTATCGAAACCTACACTTGCAGGCCTTCCAAGTTTGCTTATAATTTTTTTTACATGATCCAAACAGGTTTCTTCTGTTTTAAATTTATAATCGGCAATGCCACTAATTTCGGTGTGTGTAATGGATCCACCAAGGGTTTCGTTGTCCACATCTTCGCCTATGGCTGCTTTAACAAGGTAGGGGCCGGCCAGATAAATAGAGCCATTTCCTTCTACCATTAAAGTTTCGTCGCTCATTATGGGTAGGTATGCACCGCCTGCCACACAGGCTCCCATTACTGCAGCAATTTGGGTAATACCCATGCCGCTCATTTTAGCATTGTTTCTAAATATGCGGCCAAAATGTTCTTTATCGGGAAAAATTTCATCCTGCATTGGAAGAAAAACCCCTGCACTATCTACTAAATAAATAACTGGTAAATAATTTTCCATAGCAATCTCTTGCATCCGAAGGTTTTTCTTTCCGGTTATAGGAAACCAGGCTCCGGCCTTAACTGTTTGATCATTTGCTATAATTACACATTGGCGGCCGCTTACATAACCTATGCCAGCTACCGTGCCGCCGGCAGGGCATCCGCCTTCGGCTTCGTACATTTCGTAACCGGCAAATGAGCCTATCTCTATAAAGCGGCTGCCTGCATCGGTTAAATATGCTATTCTTTCTCTTGGGGTGCGTTTATTTTTTTCGTGTTGCTTTTCTATTGCCTTTGTTCCACCGCCTAGTTTAATCTTTTCTATTTTTTGTTCCATGTCGGCGAGGAGCATTTTCATGGCGTCTTCATTACGGTTAAATGATATATTCATAGGTGATTGGTTGATTGGTTGATTGGTTTATTAGGGATTTGGTTTTTGATTTTTGATTTTTGGTTTTTGGTTTTTGGTTTTTGGAGCATTGAATTTAAACGATGATGCCATTTGTACAATTGATGAACGGAGCGTCGCCAATGTCGCATCATAGTAGTACTAATGCCCGGCTAATAAGGAAAAAAAATTGAAGATAAATTTCTGCTGTTGTTATAAAAACTTAGTTAGTAATTCCTCCACCTTTTTTGCTTGTGGGTAAAATTCCAGCAGACGGCTG
Organism: Chitinophagaceae bacterium; assembly: GCA_043760535.1. GTDB lineage: Bacteria > Bacteroidota > Bacteroidia > Chitinophagales > Chitinophagaceae > JAZKFT01. The sequence goes on along the minus strand of JAYUOV010000288.1, from coordinate 114 downwards.
ATTACCCCTTCCACAAGTGCATCGGGGCAACTGGCACCGCTGGTTATTAAGATTTTTGCAGGCTTGTTTACAGGTAAATAATTTTCGGCCATGCTTTCTTCCTTTGTTCGCCAG